>JBBRBK010000007.1:0-49461 GCA_038205935.1 Campylobacterales bacterium | reverse complement strand
AGAACGATGTAATTTTAGATGCCAATACTGTATGCCAGAGAAACCTTTTTCATGGGTTCCAAAAGAGAACTTACTTTCTTTTGAAGACTTATTTGAATTTCTAAAAATTGCTATGGATGAAGGTATTAAAAAGATCCGTATCACAGGCGGCGAACCACTTCTTCGTGAAGACCTTGATAAATTTATAAAGATGATCTATGACTATAAAAGCGATATCGACCTTGCTATGACAACAAACGGTTATCTTCTAAAAGGTGTCGCACAAAAACTCAAAGATGCAGGACTTAGCCGTATCAATATCTCTGTCGATTCTCTTAAACCTGAGATCGCTCAAAAGATAGCAGGTAAAGATGTTCTTAAAAATGTTTTAGAAGGTGTTGAAGAAGCTTTAAAAGTTGGCTTACATGTAAAGATAAATATGGTTCCTATGAAAGGGATGAACGCTGATGAGATCGTAGATGTTCTAGAGTACTGCAAAGAACGTAATATGACTGTACGCTTTATAGAGTATATGGAAAACTCTCATGCCTCTGTAGATATTAAAGGGATGAAAAGTGCAGAACTCTTAGCCCATATTAAAGAGCATTACGATTTCATTGATGAAGGTTTTGATGGACACTCTCCCTCACATTATTTTAGACTAGAAGATGGATACAAATTCGGACTTATCGAACCCTATGAAGATGATTTTTGTAAAAAATGTAACCGTATCCGCTTAACAGCTGAGGGCTTTTTAATCCCTTGTTTGTACTTTGATGAGGCGATGAGTATTAAAGATTTCATCCAACGTGGAGATATCAAAAATGCTGCTCTTGTACTGAAAGAAGTGGTGCGTACAAAGCCTGAAAAAAACCGCTGGAGTGAAACAAGTGGAGAAGTTTCTACTCGTGCTTTTTATGAGACGGGCGGGTGAGGTAAATGCTCCATTTAGTAGAACATTTTTACTCCATTCAAGGTGAGGGTCGCTATACAGGTGTGCCATCACTTTTCTATCGCTTTGGCGGATGCAATATGCGCTGTGAGGGATTTGGCTGTGTTCAAACTTCACAAAATGGCGTTGATATTTTAGGATGCGATACTGTGTATGCGGTAAACCGTGAGTACTTTGCATCCAAATGGATTCCCATAACAAAGTCAGAGCAACTCTTACATGTAATGGATCTTTATGAGCTTCCAGATGGCGTGGATATCGTTCTCACAGGTGGAGAACCGCTTTTAAATTATGACGATCCGATTTTTGTGGAGTTCATAACAGAGCTGATAGAAAACAATCATCGCGTCACTTTTGAAACAAATGCGACGATTCATATCGATTTTGAAAACTATCCAATCTACAAAGAGTGCGTTTATGCGCTCTCGGTAAAACTTTCAAATTCAGGTGAAAGTCTCTCAAAGCGTATAAAACCAGATGCGATTTTTTCTTACGCTCAAAATGCAAAAGAGGCTTTTTTTAAGTTTTCTATCGATGAAGCTTCCATCGATCTAGGGCTTGATGAAGAGATAGACGAGATCATTTCTTACGCACCACGTTTGCAAGTTTATTGTATGCCTCTTGGCGGTAGTAAAAAAGAGATAGAGAAAAACTGTGAGCCACTCATTGAGTTTTGTAAAATCAAAGGCTACACCTACAGCGACAGACTTCACATAAGAATCTGGGATCAGAATCACGGAGTATAAAGATGATAATAAGAAAACTTTTTAAATTTGAAAATGCACATATTGTGCGTGGATGCAGTTCTGTAAAATGCAGAAGTTCTATTCATGGACACTCTTACAAAGTAGAAATTCTTTTTGAATCAAACTTTTTAGATCATGGGCAAATGGTGTATGATTTTGGTCTGATGAAGCAAAATATGAAAGCACTCGTTGAGAGTTTTGATCATGCGATCACACTTTGGAGCGGCGATAATAAAGAATATAGAGAAGATATGAAAAAGCACTCTTGCCGATGGGTGGAACTTCCTGTTTCTCCTTCTGCAGAGCAGTTTAGCCGCGTGATATTTTTGATGATCGATGCACTTTTAGTGCTTACATGTAAGGTCAATGGAGAAAAAGAGGTGAAGCTTCACAGCGTCATCGTCCATGAAACAGAAACTGGTTATGCACAGTGCTTTAAAGAGGATGCTTACTCAGAGGCGATGGGTAAAATTGCTTTGGAAGATATTATTTTCAGCGATGAAGTGAGAGAGGATTTTGGAGATGCAAACCTTTTTGAAGATATCAAAAATCAAAAAAGCTTTACAAATCCTGCGAGTGTTTAACGAGTTACCAAATCTTTTTTATGCTTACATGTAAAGCCAAACCTTGAAGAGATAAACTTTACATTGTGACCTGCTTCAAGTGTTGCAACTTCTTGATCGATCATAATAAATCCATTTGAGACCGCCATCGGCGAGATCATTCCTGGTGCAAACTTTTCTACTGCAGAAAAAGATGAGCCATCAAAGAAACCAGGAATGAGACTTCTTTTTCCTGCTCTTGTTTTAAATTCAGTTCCCATTTTTGTTTCTATGACATTGATATATTTTTCACCGTTTGCGCTCAGTGCCAAAATAGCCGCTTTTGCGAAAAGTTCAAAATTGAGCGTCGCAGCAAGTGGATTTCCGGGAAGATTTAAGATGAAAGTATTGCCGATGCGCCCAAAAGTGGTTGGTTTGCCAGGTTTGATATCCACTTTTTCAAAGAGTGGCTCAAAATCAAAACAAGAAAAAGCCTTTTTTGTAAAGTCCGCATCACCGACACTCACGCCGCCTGAAGTGATGATAAGATCATAATCAAGCGCAGTTTGTATCATTTCACAAAGTGCTTCTACGCTATCTTCTGTCGTTCCCAAAAACTCCGCATCACAGCCAAGCTCTTTGGCTCGAGACATAAAAGTGGGTGTGTTGGTATTGTAAAGCTGATGAACGCCAAGTTTTTGCCAATGCATTTTGAGTTCACTTCCAGAAGCAAAAAGTGCAACGCGAGGTTTGGCATAAACGTTAACATGTGAGAGCCCTTGCGAAGCAAGAAGTGTAATATGGTGAGCACATAAAAGGGTATTTTGTTCAATGATGAGATCATCTTCTTCGATATCCTCACCGCATAAACGTATATGCATCCCATGTTTGACATCTTTAGAAAATGTGACAAACTCTTCATCTGTCTGTGCCTCTTCAATAGGGACAATCGCTTCAGTACCAAAGGGGATTTTTGCACCCGTCATTATTTTATAGGCTGAACCATTTTGTAAAATATACTCTTCTTTATCGCCCGCGAAAATTGTTTTTAAAATATTTAATTTTTGACCCATTTCGTCACATTTGATGGCATAACCATCCATCGCAGAGTTGTCATAAGGGGGAAGGTTCAAAGTAGCAGTAATATCTTGCGAAATAATATGTCCAAGTGCCAGCTCAAGTGGTAGAATTTTCGTCGTTTTAGGTTTTATATTTTCATAAATAAGTTGCAGTGCAACTTCTACTGATACAGCCATAATAATGATCCTTGCTTGCCAATAACGCGTTTTTTTAAACATATTATAGTAAAATTCGCTTATGAATTACATGTACAATATGACTATAGATTATCACAACTTTAGCGTTATAGCGCTTTTGGTTTTGATGGGACTCAATTTTTTGTTGCTTTTTCAAGCGAAAAGCGTTTTGCCATACCGTAAAAAAATGGCATATTTGACACCAATAAGTGCTGTGATCTTGGGTTTTATTCTCTTTACGGGAACGATCATGATGGCGGCAAAACATTTAGAGTTTACTCTGGAAAATATCGCGATGATCGTGATTGGCATTGCGTTTATCGTTTTAGAAGTTAAAAGAGTTAAACCGCTCAAATATCTCAAAGACCTTCCGCATGCGATCCCTTTGTATAGAGATTATGCGAAGAAGATCCTTTTTGTTGAATTTTTTATCATCTTGGCAATCTCTATCTGGATGTGGCTTTGATCTACGTCACACACGAAGATGCAGGTCGCCAAGAGATAACTATCAAAGGCGAAATGCATAAATATCTCGTAAAAGTAAGACGTCATCAAGAGGGCGATATTCTCACTTTTCGCTCATCAGAAAATCTTGAAACTGCTTATATGTACGAGATAATCTCCATCGATCCAAGAGTCTTACATGTAAGGCTTTTAGAATCTTATGAACAAAAGATAGAATCTGCAAAACCTTTACATGTAGGCTGGTGCGTCATCGACACAAACTCGGTCGAAAAAGTGCTTCCGATGCTTAACGAACTTGGCGTGAAAAAGATCAGTTTTATCTACTGCGACAGATCTCAGAAAAATTTCAAGCCAGATTTTAATCGCTTTCTTCGCATAACTCAAAGTTCTTCATCACAATGTGGAAGAACCGATGTGATGGAGTTTGAGACTTTAAAAAACATTGGTGAATTTGTAAAAAAATATCCAGATACCGTAGTATTTGATTTTTGCGATACGGCTTTAAACGGTGATGAAAAATTTGAGACAATTCTCATCGGCAGTGAAGGCGGATTTTCAAAAGCAGAGAAAGAACTTTTAAGCGCTCAAAAAGTCTACAGACTTGATACGCCAATGGTGCTTCGCTCAGAGACCGCCGTTGTGGCAGTCGCTTCAAAGATGCTGTTGTAATAGAAAATTATTTTAGATATAATTCGATTTCAAAAATCCGCTCCCATACGGATTTAAAAAATATATCGGTATACGCACACAAACGTGTATCAAAAGGCACATAAGATGAAAAAAGATATCCACCCAAATTTAGTTGATTGTACAGTAACTTGTTCATGTGGCAACACATTCGTGACAAAAGGTCAAAAATCTGAGATGATGATAGATATTTGTAATGAATGTCACCCATTCTTTACAGGTTCTGAGCGTATGGTTGATACTGCTGGACGTATTGATAAATTCAAAAAACGTTACAACATGAACTAATTCAGAGTTTAACACTTGTTAACTCTTGTTCCAACTCCGATTGGAAACATTGGCGATATAACACTCAGAGCTATGCAAGCTTTGGGTGAAGCCGACACTCTACTTTGCGAAGATACTCGCGTAACAAAAAAACTCATCCACATACTTAAAGAGCGTTACAGCCTACCATGTAAAGAAGATCAAACTTTTATTTCGCTTCATTCACATAATGAACACCATTTTGTTCAAAACCTTACACCTGACTTTTTTGAAAAGAATGTTGTTTATGCAAGTGATGCAGGAATGCCCGGTATCAGCGATCCAGGGCAGGCTCTTGTTTCTTACTGCATTGAAAACGGCGTGAAGTATGATGTCCTTCCCGGAGCAAATGCACTCTTAACCGCCTATGTGGCAAGTGGATTTGTCGAGACAAGCTTTCTATTTTTCGGTTTTTTACCGCATAAAGGTGCCGACCGTGACAGAGCTTTGCAAAAAGCACTTTACAACGGTTATACAACCATTCTTTATGAATCTCCGCACAGACTTGATAAACTTTTAGAAGAGCTCATCAAAGAAGTTCCAACGAGAAAAATGTTTTTGGCAAAAGAACTGACAAAAAAATTTCAGCGCTATGTGAGTGGAACAGCTAAAGAGATTTTTGATAAACTTGATGGCAACTACAAAGGCGAATGGGTTGTAGTCCTCGAAGCTGGCGAAGCGATAAACTCCAATATCAGCCAAAATGATGTCCTAGAACTTGAGCTCCCTATTAAAACCGCATCAAAGCTCATCTCCAAAATAACAGGCGAAAATCCAAAAAGCTGCTATAAAAGACTTCTTGAACTCAACTAATTTTTTTATTTTTTAACTCTATTTTGTAATCACACTTACTTTTTAGTATAATCACCTACTATCGATAATAATATTAAATATTTTTTCTTTTAAAATATTTTTATTTTCTTCTCTAGTTCTGTGAACACATAAAAAAGGTGACGTGATGAACAAACGTAAAATTATCAAATACATTCTTATAGCAGTTCCAGTGTTGTTTTTAGCAAAATGGCACATAGAAACAGCGTACTACAACTCCAATAAAACCCCAGAGATAAATCCAAATCCGAAAGAGAAGTTGAGGATATATGGGAAGTTTCCGTTTGAGCAAGATGAAAAATTGGATTTTATTGTCACATATGTTAATAATAATCGAAAATGTGATGATACAAATTGGCTTCCAGGAATACAATTTCCGCAAAGACGAAAAATAGCATTCCCTGCAACTGTAAAAAATGGAACTTTTAACTCAATTGTATATTTAGACTCTTTTGTACGAGGTGCTTGTGACTATAGAGCTTCATATGTGGGGCTATCTTTTAAATATGCAGCAACTCAGATAAATTTTATTAAATTTGTTAATAAAAATATTCCAAAGCATGAAGTTTTAGTTAATTGTTCAGAGCTGAAATCTGAAAACAAACCTTACACGTGTGAAGTGGAGATGAATCAGTATTTTGTCCTGAGGGTCGATCTAGATGATATGAAGGAAAGTGAATCCTTGAGACATGATATGAGCGATTACAATGAAATTTCAAATTCTCAAAAAGACATAGAAGTAAATATTAAACTTAAAGGAAAAAAATAAAATGGGAACTATTACAGCACAACAAGGGGCAGGACTGTCTGATAAAGTATATAATGATTTATCTTCTTATGTAGGTACTAAAAAAACAGTTTCGGATGGTTTTGGTGGTTTATATACGGTCTCAGCATTCTGCACAGACCCATCCACCGATCTACAAATGGCATTACTGCAAGTCGGCACCACATACGTCATCGCCTTCCGAGGTACTACATCTGCTGGGGATGTAGGTACCGACCTCCAAATGGGCGTTTCAACCATAACTTCTACTCTTGCAGATCAGTTTGTATCCGCTAGTACAACTCTCTCTATGTGGGAAACTCTTTACGGACTATCCACAAACAACACAACAATAGTAGGACACTCACTAGGCGGTTCATTGGCTCAATACTTTGGGGCAGAAACAGGCTTTGAAACCCTGACATACAACGCTTACGGTGTAGGCAATATGAGTCAAGCAGGAGGAAACTCTAGTAATATAGGTAGAGGGTATTCGCAAGTAAATAATGCTTTACATGTAAGGCAAATAAATCAGATGAGAGAAGTGGCGTGATGAATAAACGTAAAATTATCAAATACATTCTTATAGCAGTTCCAGTGTTGTTTTTAGCAAAATGGTACATAGAAACAGCGTACTACAACTCCAATAAAACCCCAGAGAGAAATCCAAATCCGCAAGAGAAGCTGAGGATTTATGGGAAGTTTCCACTGGATTCTAACAAGTATTATATAAAGGCTTTTGTACGCTATATCGCAACCAATCCAAAGTGTGATAACGATAATTGGTTTGAGGGAGCAAGGTTTGCACAAGCCAAAGGCATAGATGTAAATGCATCAATGTCTAATGGATACTATGAGATTAATATTTTTAATGACCGTTACAAGTTTGGTAGATGTGAATGGCAAGTAGGGGAAATAGGCATAGAAACTATCCTAAAAAATACTAATAAAGGCTTGTATTATTTACATTTTGTAACAACGAGAAGTATTACCACTGACGACATTTTAGGTCAGGCAGTTTTAGAAAACGTATATAGTCCACTAAATTTAACTTGTAATTTTGAACGTATTTCTACTGATTATACACGATATTTTTGCAATGATAGCAGTCAAACTATGTTTTTTCCAAACTCTCAAAAAGAGTTCGAACTCAATTTCGATCAAATGGCTGAACCAATACAAAATATAAAACAAGGAGAAAAATAAAATGACATTACTGCAAGTTTGAAAGATATACGTCGTCGCCTTCCGAGGTACTTCATCTGCTAAATCTTCCTCATTTTTAAAGCTCAAAGATATACATAAAAAGCTGTTATAAAAGACTTCTTGAACTAAACTGAAATATAAGTTTTTTTGGTTAGAATTTCACTATGTTAATTTATGGAAAACAGCCAATATATTATATATTGCAAAATCATCCCAAACTTGTTTCTAAACTCTATCTTGCAAAAGAAGTAGATAAAAAAGAGTACTCAAAACTGATGAAGTACGATTTTGAAGTAAAGCGCATTCCAAGCGATGCTGCTGACAAGATGTGTAAAAGTTCTAACCATCAAGGCATGTTAGCTGAGATAGAAGATTTTACCCTCGCACCCTTCAAAGCTTTTTTAAATAAAGATTTTGTAGTCGTCCTTTCATCTGTCACTGATGTTGGAAATATCGGTGCTATTGTACGAAGTGCCTATGCTTTTGGAGTCGATGGAATCGTCGCTACTGGTGTTAAACAGCTTGCTATGGAACCTATTATGAGAAGTTCTAGCGGCGCTCTTTGTGATATGCCTTTTACGGTCGTGACAAATCTTTATGATGTGATCAATGATTTGAAAATGTCTGGATTTACCATTTATGGCGCTGTGATGGATGGCGAAGATATTCGAAACATAAAACCTGCAGGCAAACGTGCGATCATTCTTGGAAGCGAGGGTGAAGGCTTACCTCTAAAAGCGCTTTCAAGATTGGATGAAAAAGTTTCCATAAAAATGGAAAACGGATTTGATTCTTTAAATGTCAGTGTAGCGGGAGCAATACTAATGGACAGGATGCGGGTATGAGTGAAGATTTTGATAAGTTAAAAAAGATCGGTGCGCAAAAGATATATGAAAAAACGCATATTGCGGTTGCTAATATTGAGTATATTTTCAATAAATCATTTGATAAAATACCAAAAGTCCAGTTTCGAGGTTTTATTTCGATCTTAGAACGCGAATATAAACTTGATCTTCAAGATATTTTAGCTGAATATGAGCAGCATAGAGCTAAAGATGAAGAGATAGTTGAGTATATCAAAATAGACACAAAAGGGTATGGAAAGTTTGATAAAAAAATGATTCTTTCTGCACTTTTAGTTACCCTTGTCCTTGGATATTTGATTATATCAAGTCTTACACACAGCGGAAGCGAAACGGCAGAAACGAACAATACAGAGATAGAAACAGCAAAAGCAAATCTTGATAAAAATGCCTCGATGGTTGATGCCAATGAAACGAATAGCTCTGAAGTAAATAGCACTGTGGAAACAAATACCACCGATACAAACATCTCTGTTGCTCCCCAAAAGGTTGCAACTGTAGTTCAAGCTACTCCGACTGTGCCTCAAACTGCTACAGGCAAAGCCACAAAATTTGAGATTATTCCAAGTAAAACACTTTGGCTTGATTATATAGATCAAGAGAGTTCAAGAGAAGCTCAGGCAACGATCAATAAAAGCTTTGATTTGAATGCTTCAAAAAATTATCTTATAGAAACTGGCCATGCATTTATGAAAATAGATTTGGGATCTGAGATTAAAGAGTTTAGTCAAAGCGGTAAAAAATATTTTAAATTTGAAAACGGAGAATTGACTGAGCTTACTCGTCAAGGTTTTAAAGATTTAAATAAGGGTAAAGCTTGGTAAAGTTATTTATTGCCCTTTTATTCGTTTGTTTTTCCCTTTTTGCAGATAGCACGTCGTTAGACTCATCTCTAAACTCTATTTTGGGAGCAAGAAGCTATAACGCGAACAAAGGTCTTATAGATGTTATTTTCAAGCAAAAGAGCAATTATTATAATGGAAGCAGTGTTGATGTCATCAAAGTGATGCAAGCGCTCCAAAACAATAAACTTGTGAATCTTTCTTTAAAAACATCACAAGATATCACTTTAAGTTTTTCTACAAAAGGTTCTCCGATATTTTTGGTGAAGATCATGTCTGATGCACTTAGAAATATTGGCTACTACAAATATATGACAAAAGAATCTCATATCGCAGGGTCTGAGTTTTTGTGGAGCATAGAGTATAGTGGAGATTCTGTACTCGATCCAATAGTTTTAGACGCAGAACTTGCAAAATCAGGATGTCATATCATAGATATCCAAACAGCAAATCCAGCTTCTTGGAGTTATGAGATAGATATGAACAGGGCACATTTGAGCGTTGCTAAACTTGATTTGGCTACAAATATCACTTCCGAGAGAGATATGAGTGAAAAATGGGTTGATGTCTCCACGGTAAGCAAAGTAAGTATTGATTCAAATCGTGCGAATAGTTGGTACCCTTCAATTGCATTTTATGATCAAAATTTACATCTCTTAAAAGTGCAAAAAATAGATAGTAAAACATCTCAAGTTTCTGTTGATCTTCCATCAGATACGGTCTATATGAAAATATCTGATCTTTATTCTTTAAACAATATTAAAAATGGTTTCAACATTGAGGCGCAAGCATCCAGATAATTTTCAAGGGATGCTAAAGAATTTATAGAGATATTTATGTTAAAATTCTGCACTTTATTTAGGCAGGATAACACAAATGTTTGATGAAATAAAATTTGATAGAATGGATAGACTTCCAAAATATGTTTTTGCGGAAGTGAATGAATTGAAAATGAAAGAGCGTCGCGCTGGTGCGGACGTTATAGACTTTAGTATGGGAAATCCCGATGGGGACACTCCTGCACATATTAGAGAAAAACTTATTGAATCTGCCAAAAAAAACAAAACCCAAGGATATTCTGTATCTAAAGGGATTCCAAAACTTCTTCAAGCTATAGCTGACTGGTACAAACGCCGCTATGGAGTTGATCTTGATCCACAAACTGAGTGTGTCGCAACTATGGGAAGTAAAGAAGGATATGCTCACTTAGCATATGCTATCACAAATCCAGGTGACGTTGCAGTTGTTCCAGATCCTACTTATCCTATCCACTCTTATGCCTTTATCTTAGCTGGCGGAAATGTCGTCAAGTTCGGGCTTGCGTATGATGAAGATTATAAAGTTGATGAAGATAAATTTTTTGAAGACTTAGAGCGTGTGTTTAAAGAGAATTCTCCAAGACCAAAATTTGTTCTTGTAAACTTTCCTCATAACCCAACAACAGCGACAGTAACACAAGATTTTTATGTAAGACTTGTTGCTATGGCAAAAAAAGAGCGTTTCTATGTAATCTCTGATATCGCTTATGGAGATATCACGTTTGATGGTTATGTTACACCTTCAATCATGAGTGTTCCTGGGGCTAAAGACGTAGCAGTAGAGAGCTTTACACTTTCAAAAAGCTACAATATGGCTGGATGGCGTGTTGGTTATTTCGTAGGAAATAAAAAACTTATCGGCGCACTTCAGAAGATAAAATCATGGCTTGATTATGGGATGTTTACACCTATCCAAGTAGCCGCTACTGTCGCATTAAACGGTGATCAGCAGTGTGTTTTAGATATTGTAAAAAAATATGATCATCGCCAAAGTGTATTACTTGAAGCGTTCAATAAAGCTGGCTGGCCGATGAGAAGAAATCAGGCAAGTATGTTTGTATGGGCTAAGATACCTGATTGTGCTATTCATTTGGGTTCTTTGGAGTTTTCAAAACAGCTGCTTAAAGAAGCACATGTTGCTGTAGCACCGGGAATTGGTTTTGGTGAATATGGGGAAAATTACGTCCGTATCGCTCTTATAGAAAATGATAAACGTATCCGTCAGGCTGCAAAAAACATTAAGGCATTTTTGAAAACACTTCAAGATGCTAAGGATAAAGAGTGATCAAAGTTGGAATTATTGGTGTCGGAACTGTAGGAACATCAGTAGTAAATATCTTAAAAGATAATCAGGAGATCATCTCTGCTCGCGCTGGAACAAAGATAGAAGTAAAAAGCGGAGTTGTTCGCGACCTATCGAAGAAAAGAGATCTTGATATCTCTTTAAGTGATAATGCAGATGATGTACTACATGACCCTGAAATCGACATTGTCGTAGAACTAATGGGTGGCGTTGAAGATGCTTTTGAAGTTGTCAAGCGCGCACTTAAAAACGGCAAAGCAGTTGTCACTGCAAACAAAGCGCTTTTAGCCTATCACCGTTATGAACTCCAAGAACTCGCAGGGGATCTTGCTTTTGAGTATGAAGCGAGTGTCGCTGGTGGTATTCCTATCATTAACGCCCTTCGTGATGGGCTTTCTGCAAATCATATCCAGTCGATTATGGGCATCATGAACGGTACATGTAACTATATGCTCACTAAGATGAGTGCTGAGGGCGTGTCTTATACTTCGATCCTAAAAGAAGCGCAAGAACTCGGTTACGCAGAATCTGATCCCACGTTTGATGTCGGTGGATTTGATGCGGCTCATAAACTTCTCATTTTGGCGAGCATCGCTTATGGAATTGATGCAAAACCTGAAGAGATTTTGATCGAGGGGATTCAAAACATTACTCAAGATGATATTAGCTTTGCAAAAGAGTTTGGTTATAGAATCAAACTTTTGGGAATTGCTAAAAAAATCGGTAATGAAGTGGAGCTTCGTGTGCATGCATCTTTAATCGATGAAGATGAGATGATCGCAAAGATTGATGGTGTTATGAATGGTATCAGTGTTGTGGGTGATAAAGTGGGTGAAACGCTTTATTATGGCGCAGGAGCTGGTGGCGATGCTACGGCGAGTGCTGTTATCGCAAATATCATCGATATTGCAAGAAGTGGAAAAAGTAAGCCGATGCTTGGATTTGATAAGCCTCTTGAGGGCGGACTGAAACTAAAATCTATAGAAGAGATAGAATCAAAATACTATCTTCGTATCAATGTTTCAGACAAAGCAGGCGTTCTTTCAAAGATTACGACTATTTTTGCAAATCACAATATCTCAATAGAGACAATCTTGCAACGTCCTTCGCGTGATGCGAGTGCAAATCTCCTCATCTCAACACACACAGCGATAGAAAAAGATATACAAAATATGATTTTAAGTATTGAAGAACTTGACTTTGTAAACTCCAAACCGGTTATGATCCGTATCGTTTGAAGATACTCATCACCGGAGCAAGTAGTGGCATAGGCGCAGAACTCGCGCGCCATTATGACCAAGAAAATAATCAACTCATCCTTTTAGCTAGAGATACAACAAGGCTTCAAGCACTTCAAAAAACCCTTACATGTAAGAGTGAAATCATTGCTGTTGATATCACAGATTTTGCGACACTTCAACAAAAGATACAAGAGATAGGCTCTGTTGATATGGTGATTTTAAATGCCGGTATCTCCATCGGACATTCGCTAGAAGTCACTCCTTTTGATGATTTTAAAAGACTTTATGATACAAATCTTCTCTCAAATCACGCTATCTTAGAGCCTTTACTTCCAAAGTTTAAAGAGCAAAAAAGCGGCACTGTTGTGTTTATCTCTTCACTTGCTTCACTTATCTCTATGCCAAGTTCTGTTGCATATAGTTCTTCTAAAAGAGCACTCAACGCCTACGCTGAGGGGATCGCTTATAAATATAAACCTCATGGGATAGATGTGATTACAATTTTGCCAGGATTTATTGATACCCCTTTGACACAAAAAAATAATTTTTCAATGCCTTTTTTGATGAGCGTAGAAGATGGAACGCAGAGAATTGTAAAGGCGATAGAAAAGAAAAAATCTTTTTATGCTTTTCCTCTTCGATTTTATTTTCTTATAAAAATTCTAACTTTCCTTCCACGATTTTTAAGACAAAGAGTTGTAGACTCATCATATAAATAAGAAACGGAGTTTTGCTCAAATGGATAATTTTCTTGATACTTTGATGAATTACAGTTTCTTGGAGAATTTTGGTGGGAAAATAGTTTCTTCCATGATAACTCTTAGTGTTCTTTTACTGATTATCTATTTCATACGAAGAGTTGTAAGTGAAAAAGTACAGGATAAAAGTGTTCGCTACCGTTTACAAAAAGTGATCGCTTTTCTTGGATATCTCATTTTCATTATCATTTTACTTTCTACTTTTAAAAAAGATATGGGAAATTTTGCTGTATTTTTTGGCATCATCGGTGGTGGAATTGCATTTTCTCTTCAAACGGTGATCGCTAGTATTGCTGGATGGCTTGTTATCATCTTTTCCTCTTTTTATAAAGTGGGAGATCGGGTCAAAGTGGGTGCCATAACCGGAGATGTTATTGATATCGGAGTGTTGAGCACTACGTTGATGGAGTGTGGCGAATGGGTAAGAAGTGACCAATACACAGGACGAGTTGTTCGCATTGCAAATAATTTTATTTTTAAAGATGCGGTCTATAACTACTCAGGTGAGTTTCCATTTTTATGGGACGAACTCAAACTTCCCGTGCATTATGGAAGTCCTGTGAATGAAGTTATAGAGCTTCTCACTCGTGTAGCCAATGAAGTTACAAGTAAATATACTGAATCGTTTGAAGAGAGATGGAAGCATCTAGGGCGGCAAGTACTTGTAGAAGATCAATCGATTAGTCCAATGGTAGGCGTAATCGCTACAGATAATTGGATTGAATTTCATCTTCGTTATGTTGTAGATTATAAACAGCGTCGTACGACAAGAACCAACCTTTTCATCAGAATTTTAGAAGAAATTGAAAAGACAGAGGGACGAATTAAGCTTTCTTCTTCAACTATGGAGATTGTAAAAGAATCAGTTTACTGAGAGTTTATTGAAACAAAGAGCTATACAAGAAGCTTGCACGATTTTTAAGACAAAAAAGTATACACTCCGAAAATAAATAAGAGCGGGATGAGTGAGATGGAAAATATTGAGATAATAGACAGCGTTTGTACGTACTGTGGGGTTGGTTGTGATATTGCAGCAAATGTAAATGTGGCAACAAACAAAATCGAGAGTATTTTTGCTCATCCAGATGGTGTAGTTTCGCAGGGGAAACTTTGTATCAAAGGAAAGTATGGTTTTGACTTTGTTGATTCACCTGATAGACTGAGAATTCCACGTATTCGTAAATCTTTCTTGGAAAAAAATCCAGAGATTAAAGAGAGTGTAGTTTCCACTTTAGTAGACCTTGATGAAACTTGGTATGAAACTACCTTAGATGCGGCAACGACTGCAGCGACTATGAAACTAAAATCAATTCAAAAAGAGTATGGAGATAAAAGTGTCTGCTCCATTGGAGGCGCACGAACTTCATGTGAGAGCTCTTACCTGTTTCAAAAATTTACCCGTCATACTTTAAACTCTCCGCATGTGGATAACTGTGCGAGAGTATGTCACTCTCCTAGTCTTAAAGGGATGAGAACAACCATTGGTGAAGGTGCCGCGACAAACCCTTACAATGATATTTACAATTGCGAATTTATGATCGTTATCGGTTCAAATACGACTGAAGCGCACCCGATTATTTCTAATCGTATTTTGGATGTTGCACGTGAGCACGATAACTTAGCAGTTTTTGATGTGCGCGAAATAAAACTTCACCGCTTTGCAAAATATAAAGCGATTATGCCTCATGAAGCAAATCTTTTGATTTTAAATATGCTCGCTTACACGATCATCGATGAAGAGCTTTATGATGAAAGCTTTATCGCAGAGCGTACAAAAGGATTTTTGGATTTTAAAGCAAAGATTTTAAATGATCCATACGCAAATCCGAAATATTTTGAAGAGATCGAAGGGTATGAATCTCTTTCAAAAATGATTCCAAAGATTGCGCGTGAGTACGCACTGAAAAAATCGATGATCTTTTGGGGACTTGGAATTACAGAACACCTTGATGGTTCATACGCAGTTATGGCGATAACTCACTTAGCTCTTATGACGGGTAATATCGGCAAACCCGGTGCTGGACTGATGCCTCTTCGCGGACAAAATAACGTGCAAGGAACTTGTGATATGGGAATGCTTCCGTACTATGATCCCGATTATCAAGAGCCAAAAGAGATAGGTTTGATGACGCCCCAACTTGTGGATGAGATGCTTGAAAATCGAATCAAAGCGGTACTAAATATCGGCGAAGATATCACACATATTCATCCAAATCTCAACAAAATAGATAAAGCATTTGAAAAGCTTGAGCTTCTTTTTGTGCAAGAACTCTTTATGACCGATGTCGCACAGCGCGCGGACATAGTTGTAGGTGTAAAATCTGCATATGAAAAAACGGGTGTGTATATCAATGCAATGCGTCGTTTGCATCTTTCTCAGCCGTTAGTAAAATCTGATCTTCCAGATGACTGGGAAGTGTTACAGATTTTGGACAACAAAATGGGTGGAACTTCTAACTATAAAAATTCAAATGATGTTTGGGATGAGGTTCGTGAAGTGGCATATCGTCGTTTTAGCGGAGCTTCTTATGTTAGACTTGAACGTCATAGAAAAAGAGGGTTACAGTGGCCAGTTCACACTGAAGATACACCGATTCTCCATCAGTTAGATTTTAGAACAGATGATGGGCTTGGGGAATTTCATTATCATCAATATAAACTTCGTGGGATGGTTCAAGAGATATTGGAAAAAGATCTTACGGGTTATCATCTAACGACGGGAAGAACAATCGCTCATTATAATAATGCCGCTCAGACTTCAAGAAGTGAAAAATTGAACAAACGTTATGATGAAGATATCTTACTTGTTTTTGAAGGTGACAGAGCAGATTTTCCAACAGCTACGGTCATACTCAAATCAGAAAACGGCGAGACAACTCCTCTCACTGTAGAGTTTACAGAAAAAGTCCAGCCAAAGACATTGTTTTGTACTTTCCATCATGCCGCTTCAAAGATCAATAATCTCTTTGGAGATAAGAGTGACGAGCTGATTTTAACAGCCGCTTTTAAATCCATAAAAGTCGAGATAGTTCCAGTCGTATGAGTAGATCAAAAGGGGATATAGCAGAAAGTAAAGCTTGCAACTATCTTCTTGAAAATGGCTACCAAGTAGTTGAGCGAAACTTTTATTCAAGGTTTGGTGAGATAGATATCATCGCTTTTAAAGATGAAGTCTTGCATTTTGTTGAAGTAAAAAGTGCAGAAGACTATGAACTTGCAGTACAAAATATCACTCGAACTAAAATGCAAAAACTTCTAAAAACTGGTGACACCTATTTGAAAAAGAATGGTGTTAAATCGGCT
Organism: Campylobacterales bacterium; assembly: GCA_038205935.1. Lineage (GTDB taxonomy): Bacteria > Campylobacterota > Campylobacteria > Campylobacterales > Sulfurimonadaceae > Hydrocurvibacter. The sequence goes on along the minus strand of JBBRBK010000007.1, from coordinate 32,597 downwards.
TACATGTACGACGCAATTATCGTCACTCCAACAAATATTGAGATTATAGAAAATATCACTTTTTAGAAATTGTATTTGCGTGTGGAGATAAATCTGTTTTGAGGTATCGTTCTCATTGTTTTAAGTTATGCTATTTGCTATTAAAAATGAGAATTTCAAGTGTTGTTTTACTAAAAATTGCTATTCTTTCCACTTATTTTATATATAAGAGAAAAAGATGAAGAAAATATATATTGCAGGGCCGGATGTTTTTGAACCAGATTCCATAGAGATTGGTAAAAAGTATGTACAAATTTGTAAAGATTATGGATATGAGGGGATGTATCCTCTTGATAATGTGATCGATTTTAATCAGGATAAAAAAAAGATAGCACTCGATATCTTTATGGCGAATGTTGAGCTGATAAAACAAGCCGATATCGTTGTGGCAAACTTGAATCCGTTTCGCGGTAAAGAGCCTGACAGCGGAACGATTTGGGAATGCGGATATGCGTATGGACTTGGCAAGGAAGTAGTTGGTTATATGGATTCTACTCTTGCTTATCCTGAGCAGTTTTTAGCGAGCGAAAAAACATTGTCAGGTGATTTTTATGTTGATAAAGAGGGGAGAATGATTGAGGATTTTGATTATCCGATAAATCTGATGATCGCTTGTTCAGTAAAAAAAATAGTTCAAGGTAGTTTTGAAGATGCGATAAAAGCATTAGGAAAATAGTTGAAAATATTTTTTATCCTTTTTGTTTTACTTTCTCTGGAGGCTTACGAGATATAAAGAAGGTACAGTTTATGACCTTGTTTTAAAAATCCTCATTGCTTTTGGTTTTATTATCTCCATCCTGGCGTATTATCAGAGAAAATTGAAAAGGTGCTCAATTTAACACAACCAAGAGCAGATGAAAAAAAGATCAAGATTTTCATGGAAAAAGAGCATGAAATTTAAGTAAAGAGGATTAGCCCTCAGATTATAAGAGAGTTTAAAGATATCATTTGTATAATACCCCATTATATAAACAAAAAAAGGAATGTGAACAATGGGAAAATACATCGAATTAACTTCAGCAAATTTTGAAGAAACAATTAACGAAGGCGTTGCATTGGTAGACTTCTGGGCTCCTTGGTGTGGACCTTGCCGTATGATCGCTCCTGTTATTGAAGAGCTGGCTGCAGATTTTGACGGAAAAGCAAAAATCTGTAAAGTAAATACTGATGAAGAGCAAGATATTGCTGTAAAATTTGGTATCCGTTCAATTCCAACTATTTTGTTCTTCAAAAATGGTGAGATGGTAGAACAAATGGTTGGAGCTGCTTCAAAACAAGCATTCCAAGATAAATTAAACTCTCTATTATAATTAGGGAGCAGTGATGGCCAAAGGAGGCAAGAGCCTTTTTGGTGTCACCACTGTTTTTACCTCTTTCTTTGGTGCAACACTCACAGTTAATATATTTACATATTTCCAAGTACCATTCTTCTGCGCTCGGATACAAAAACGAATTTGAAGTTCATTCAGCGCTTTAATATCTATAATTCTCCATCTATTTTTATTATAAAGAAAGTCAAAGACAGTCTTTATAAACAAGATAGTATGATACAAAATCTTGATACATTAGATCAAATAAATACAAAAATAAAAGAGTTATAGATGGAAAATATGATATTAGATTGTGCAATTATTGGTGGTGGACCTGCGGGACTTACGGCTGGACTTTATACGACTCGTGGCGGGTTAGAAAACGTAATTATGTATGAAAAAGGGATGCCTGGCGGACAGATCACTCAAAGTAGCGAGATTGAAAACTATCCTGGTGTTACGGGCGAAATTACGGGAATGGATCTTATGATTCCGTGGCCTGAGCAGTGTCAAAAATTTGGTTTAAAACATGAGATGTCAGAAGTAACTCGCGTTTCTAAAAATGAAAACGGTAACTTTTTAATTCATACAAGTGATGGTAAATCTCAAGAAGCATACAGTGCTATTGTATGTACTGGTTCAACTCCTAAGCGTGCAGGATTTGCAGGAGAAGATAAGTTTTTTGGACGTGGAGTAAGTACCTGTGCTACATGTGATGGATTTTTCTATAAAGGCAAAGAAGTTGCGGTTGTCGGTGGCGGAGATACCGCTTTGGAAGAAGCGCTTTATTTGGCAAAAATCTGTAAAAAAGTTTATTTGATTCATCGTCGTGATACATTCCGTGCTTCTCCAAATACGGTAGCGCGCGTTAAATCAACTGAAAATATAGAGTTAGTATTAAACTCTGCACCTGAAGAAGTTTATGGCGACGCCATGGGTGTAACAGGTATTCGAGTTGTAAACAAAGATAAAGAAACAAGAGAAATTGATGTTCCAGGAGTTTTTACTTTTGTCGGAAATAATGTAAATAATCAAGTTTTGATGCAAGAAGATGGCAATTTTCTTTGCGAGCTCAATAGTGCTGGAGAGGTCATAGTCGATCTCAGTATGAGAACTTCAACAGCAGGACTTTTTGCGGCTGGTGACATCAGAATAGAAGCGCCAAAACAAGTTGTATGTGCCGCAGGTGATGGCGCAGTCGCAGCACTCAAAGCCATCTCTTATGTAGACGAGAAGTTAAACCATTGATACACAATAGAAAATGAGCTTTCTGCTGAAGAAAACTCAGCGTTAGCGTAGTCAGATGGACTTTGTTCATTTGATGTTTTAAAAGATGGAGGTGCACTTCATTTTATGAAATAAAATTAAGGAAGATATGTAATGATTAAAGTTGGAGTTTTTGGAGCAAGCGGAAGAGTTGGTCGTTTATTGATAGAGGATTTAAAGCAAGAAGATAATATTTCTCTTTCAACTGTTTATGTAAGAGAAAATCTTGATTTTTCTATTGATCCATCGGTTCTAGTTACAAATGATATGCATACTTTTTTAAATGCTTGTGACATAGTTGTAGACTTTTCTCTTCCTCAGGCGTGTCAAGTTCTTCTAGAAGAAGCTGTAAAAACTCCAAAGCCTTTAGTCATAGGAACGACTGGATTAGACTCGCATCAAATGAATCTTCTTAAAGATGCAAGCGAAATGATGCCTATTTTGTATGCGACAAATATGTCTCTTGGTGTTGCACTACTCAGTAAGCTTGTGCATCTAGCTTCTGCAACTTTAAAAGATTTTGATATCGAAATCGTTGAGCAGCATCACAGACACAAAAAAGATGCGCCAAGCGGAACAGCTTTGACATTGGCACATTCAGCAGCTGATGCAAGAGGTTTGGACCTTGATAAAGTAAGAGTCAGCGGAAGAAATGGCAACATTGGTGAAAGAAGCAAAGATGAAATCGCGGTTATGGCTTTACGTGGCGGTGATATCGTTGGGCGTCATACTGTGGGCTTTTACAATGATGGAGAATTCATAGAGCTAAATCATACGGCAACAAGTAGAAATACCTTTAGTAAAGGTGCTCTTCGCGCTGCAAAATGGCTTGTAAATAAACCTGAAGGCTTATATAGTATTGCTGATTGTTTGGAATTGTAGTTCAAATTGAAAAGGGCTCTTTTAGCTCTTTTTTAGTAGAATTCGCAAATAGAATTATTTTAGATTTACGAGGATTGTATCTTGCTTGAAAATATGAATGAAAAGTGTGCTGTAGTTGGGATATTTGGTCATAAAGAAGCGTCTAAATTAGCTTATTTTTCGCTTCATGCACTTCAGCATCGTGGTCAAGAAGCTGCTGGAATATCATCAGCTGATGGGAAAAAACTTCACACCATTAAAGATCGTGGACTTGTAATGAGAGTTTTTGATGAGAAAAAATTAGAAACTCTTAAAGGCAATAATGCCATAGGTCATACAAGGTATTCAACTGCTGGTGATGACTCTATTCTTGACGCACAGCCAGTATTTGCAAGATACGATCTTGGTGAGATGGCGATAGTTCATAACGGAAATCTCACAAATGCTAAAGAGGTACGTGATGCACTGATCAAAAAGGGTGCAATATTTCAAACTTTTATGGATACAGAAAATCTTATTCATTTGATTGCAAAAAGTGAGCAGGAACATCTTGTTGACCGTATTATCGATGCTGTTAAACGCATAGAAGGTGCATTTTCTCTTGTATTTTTAAGTCGTACAAAGATGTTTGCTATGCGTGATAGATTCGGGTTTAGACCACTAAGCCTTGGACGTCTTGGCAATGGCGGTTATGTGGTTGCTAGTGAAACATGTGCGTTTGATCTTATCGGTGCAAAATATATTCGTGATGTTGAACCAGGTGAGCTTTTAATATTTGAAGACGATAAAGCGCCTCAAAGTATCAAGGTATTTGAACCGACTCCAAAACACTGTATTTTTGAGTATGTTTATTTTGCTCGTCCGGATTCAAGTGTATATGGACAAAGCGTGTACCAGATGAGAAAGAATATGGGAGTTGAGCTCTCAAAAATAAAGCCTGTAGATGCAGATATCATTATCCCAGTTCCTGATGGTGGTGTTCCTGCTGCGATTGGTTATTCTCAGGGAAGTGGTATCCCTTACGAGATGGGAATTATGAGAAATCACTATATCGGACGTACTTTTATTGAGCCGACACAAGAGATGCGTGATTTGAAAGTAAAGATGAAACTCTCTCCAATGATAGATATTATCAAAGGTAAATCTGTTATCGTTGTGGATGACTCGATTGTTCGTGGAACAACTTCAAGAAGAATCGTCAGAATGCTTAAAGATGCCGGTGCTAGAGAAGTTCACATGCGTATTTCATCTCCTCCAACAACTGATCCATGTTTTTATGGTGTAGATACTCCAGATAAAGACAAACTTATTGCTGCAAATATGTCAATAGAGGAGATTCGTGATTTTATTGAAGCGGATTCTTTGGCGTATTTGAGCGAAGAAGCATTACTTAGAAGTGTAAATGCAGGTAATGAAGACAAATACTGTACAGCATGTTTTACAGGAAAGTACATAGTTTAGGTATGAAAACAAATCAGATATACACTTTTGGAAAATACTTACAAGATAAGTTTGGCGCGAAAGTGCATAAAACCGCAGTTTCAATATCTGGTTTTACCTGTCCAAATATCGATGGAACAGTCGCAAAAGGTGGATGTACCTTTTGTGAAAATGACTCCTTTAGTCCAAGTTTAGATGCCGTGAAGCCTCTTAAAGGTTTTCATCTCAATCTCACTTCTATTGAAAATCCCTTTTTAGAAAAGCAGCTTCTACAACTACAAATACAGTTTGATTCCCTCAGCGCTCGACAGCGTAAATCTTATGATACTCAAAAATTCTTGGTTTATTTTCAATCATTTACCAACACTTATGCTCCCTTTGCAACACTCAAAGCCTTATATGATAAAGCGCTTTCATTTGATGATGTCGTAGGACTTAGTATCGGTACACGAAGTGATAGTATCACAGAAGAAACTTTAAGTTATTTAGCAGAATTGGCAAAGACAAAAGAGATCTGGATAGAGTTTGGGATTCAATCTGTTTATGATGAAACATTAGTGCGTATTAACCGTGGACATGACAGTGCAAATGTCAAAAAGTGGATTTTAAAAGCAAAAGCTGCTGGCTTAAATGTCTGTGGACATCTTATCTTTGGACTCCCTGGTGAAGATAGAGAGATGATGCTTGAAACTGCAAGAGCGGCCTATGAATGGGGAATTGATTCTGTAAAATATCATCCGCTTTATGTTGTAAAAAAAACTGCTTTGGCAAATGAGTTTGCACGTGGCGAGTTTACGCCCATAAGTGAAGAAGAATATCTAGAAGTTTTAAATCAAGCTCTTCTTATGAAACCTTTACATGTAAGTGTTCAGAGGATTACGGCTGGAATGGATGATGATTCACTTTTGGCACCTCTATGGTGCCGAGATAAAAATATGCAGGTCAGAAATATTAATGCGTCGCTAAAGAAAATCGGTCTAAAATATTAGTGTAATACTAAATGGTAAAATATGTGCTCACCTGCAATCAACTCCTAAAGAAACATTATAGTCTTGTTTATAACAAAAAGGCTCCACGATGATCTTTAAATCTCTTGTCTCACCTTTTACTATATTCGTTTCAACTACCTGCATAGTTTGAAATGGATTCAAAGGAAAAATTGCATCTAGTATTTGATTGTGTGCAACTTTAAAGATATTTACATTTATCTTACATGTGGAAAAATCTCTTTGCGATTCATTGGTAATGCTTCCTGTGATTACAAGAGCGGGAGTGAATTCCAAAGCCTTGACTTCCGTAATTTTTGAACTGTGTTTATAGAGGTAATCGTGCAGTTGAATATAACCAACAAAAGGACCGATAAAGAGAGTTGCAAGACTCAAAATAAGAAAAATAGAAGCGAAGAAAGCTCTTTTTCTTAAGACTAAAGTCAAAATCAAGAGAAGAAAGAAAATAACAAAAATTACGGTAAATAAAATATAGTCGTAGTTTGTAAGTCCATGCAGGAGTTCTAAAATCTTTTCTTTCATGATTCTCTTGAGTTCTTCTCAGCGATACCGCTTATGTCAAATCTACGAGCGAGTTCTTGCTTGATACGATCAGGAGAGATATTTTTATATGCAAGTGCGACAAGCATATGATAGGTAAGATCAGCTGCTTCATAGACCATCTCTGTTTCATCATTGTCTTTGAATGCAAAAGTAAATTCGCCGGACTCTTCTATTACTTTTTTTAAAATAGTGTTTTCACCTTTAGCAAAAAGTTTTGCTGTCCATGACGTGGAAGGATCGGCATGTTTTCTCTCTTGTATCGTATGATAAAGTGTGTCTATCACTCCATACATCGCATCAGTATTTACTTCTACTTCAGTTTGTATATCGCCAGATTTGAGCTCTGTAAAGAAACAAGATTTTCTTCCAGTATGGCAAGCAACACCCTCTTGAGTGACTTTGATAAGAAGCGTGTCATTGTCGCAGTCAATGTTAAAAGAGTGGATACTCTGGATATGTCCACTACTTTCACCCTTTTTCCAGATACGCTGTTTTGAACGTGAAAAGTAGTGAGCAACATTTGTTTGCAGCGAGAGTTCTAAAGCTTCTTTGTTCATATAGGCCATCATAAGAACTTCATTATTTGTAACATCTTGGACAATGACAGGAAGGAGTTCCTGCTTTTGCCAGTCAACACGGTTTAAAATTTCTTGCATATTTATCCTTAATCAAAAAGGCTTACATGTAAGCCTATTTTGTAGTAGAAGTGATCTTATCTTTAGAGTCTTTCATATCGACCCAGATATTTGGAGTTGAACCACCAGGTGTTAGGAAGATTTTTGCATCTTTATTTTCTTTAAGAGCATCGTTAAATCCACCTTGAACTTTAATCTGCTCTAGTTGTAAAAGCTGATGCGTCAATGATTTAGAGATAAGGATATTTGCTTTGGCATTTGCTTCTGCTTCTATGGTAACAGCATTTGCCTTTCCTTGTGCATCCACAGCACGTTTAAGTGCTTCTTGTTTTGCATGTGCAACCTCTTGTTCGGCTTTTTGTACTTCTTGTTTTGCTATCTGTACTCTCTCAATTTGCTCTTTTACTTTTACAGGTAAAACGATCTCACGAAGTTGGATAGACTGCAAGATTGCCGGCGAGTTAGGAAGTGCTTTGACATTGTCACGGATACCATCTTCGATCTTTGTGGCAATAGTATTTCTCTCATTTGGAAGAGATTCCGCGTCATAATTTCCTACAATATTTCTTACAACATCTCTAACGACTGGATTAATGATCTTATCTTCCCAGCTAAAGCCCCAGTTGGAGATTGTTTGTGCTGCGTATTGCGCGTTAAGTCTATACTGTACAGTAAGTTCGATAGAAACAGGCAAACCACGTCTGTCTAGTACAGTGACAGCAGGTTTTGTACTTATTCCCTCTTCTTGGGCACTTTTTTCTAAACCACTCGCATAGTTGATAATTCTGACTTTTGTATCAACCACGAAAACTCTTTGGATGACAGGAACGATAAAGTGCAATCCCGGAAGCAGTGCTTGTTCTTGATATTTTCCATTTGTAGAAAGAATTCCGCGCTCACCTTCGTTTATAATAACAAAAGGTTTTGCTAAAACTAATAGAAGGAGAAAACCAACTATTACATAGAGGATGATTGATTTTCCACCACTAAAATTAAAATTTATTTTTGGAGGTCTTGGTCCTTTGGACGAAGAGTTATCTCCTCCGCCAGAGCCTCCGCTTTGATTTTTTTTCTTGTTGAAATAATCATTCATATCTGATGCCATATTGTTTTTCCTTAATTTTATTTTGCTATTTCTTTGTTTGTTTCCATCGAATCTCTTAGTTGATATATGTTAAATAATGCTCATACTGTGCGTTACGTCCAAAAACGATATCAAAGTAAAGAGATTGAAGTTTCTCAGTCATCTCACCACGTGCACCATTCCCGATAGTGCGTGCATCGATGATGCGAACTGGAGTGATTTCAGCTGCTGTTCCTGTTAAAAATGCTTCATCGGCAACATATACATCTTCTCGAGAGATGCGTTTACGAACCACTTCAATACCAAGATTTTGAGCCATCTCAATCACTGTTTTTTGAGTGATAGATTCTAATGAATTGTCATTTGGAGGCGTGATAAGAACACCATTTTTTACTAGAAAAAAGCTAGCCCCGCTTGCTTCTGCAACATAACCTTGGTCATCAAGCAAGAGCGCTTCATCATAACCACAATCTATAGCTTCATATTTTGCCATTTGAGAGTTTAAGTAGTTTGCAGTCGCTTTTGCTTTACCCATATTTGAAGTATTTGCAGGACGAGTCATAGAAACGATTTTGAGCTTGATACCCTTTGCCATTCCCTCTTCACCAAGGTAAGCGCCCCATTCCCAAGAAGCTAAAACAGTTTCAACAGGTGCATGCTTGTGATAAACACCCATTACACCATAGCCCAAAAATGCGAATGGACGGATGTAAACATTGTCACCTTGAAACTCATTTCTTCTTAAAAGCTCTAGTTGCGCCTCATTAAGCTCTTCAACTGAATAAGGAATATCCATAAGTGTCATTTTTGCAGACTCTTTGAGTCTTTTTGTATGGTCGTTTAAACGAAAAATTGCGTAACCTTTTGCAGTTTTATACGCTTTTGTTCCCTCTATTACACCATTTCCATAATGCAATGTATGTGAAAGTACATGCACATTTGCATCATCCCAGTTTACGAATTTTCCATTCATCCAAATATATTTTGCTTTATCCATACAAATTCTCCATGTGAGCCAAATTAAAAGTGAAACATTTTACCAAAATAGCTATTTGCATTTTATTAAACTTCCTAACCAAGATGCAAGATAAGCTTCTCAAAAGAAGAATATAGCTATTATGACACTACATGTAAGAGGTGAGTATGCGTTTAATTTTTTTCTTTATGATAGTAGTAAATCTTTCTTTATTTGCGGCAGATGTCGATGATTTCAATGATGAATTCGTTGAACCAAAACATGAGCCTTTTGACCCGCTCAGCGGTTATAATCGTGTTGTTACAAATTTTAATGATTATGTTTTTATGCATATTTTAGATCCTTATCTTTTTAAAGGGTATGATTATGTAGCGCCAGAAGTTGTACGCTCTTCGATCAAGTCTTTTTTCGATAATCTTAAATTTCCTATTACTTTTGTGAACAATCTTTTACAGACTAAGTTTAAAAGAGCATGGATTGATGTTGAGAGATTTGGAGTGAATTCTACTGTTGGACTTTTTGGTTTTTTTGATCCGGCTACGACTTGGTTAGGCCTAGAGAAAAGTAATGAGGACTTCGGACAAACACTTGGATATTATGGAGTGAGCGGGGGATTTCCTATTGCACTCCCATTTTTGGGACAGTATAATCTGCGTGACCTCGCAGGTGGTTTTATAGACACGGCGGTCGATCCCGTCTATTATCAAGATTACCGCCAATACAACTTGAGCGATAATATGTATAAGTCTTGGGGTATAATTGCGTACAAAAATTTCAATGAAGCTTCACTTAGAGCAGAAGAGTATAAAGAGTTTAGAAAAGATGCGTTGGATCTTTACCCTTTTATACGAGATGCGTATGAACAAAATCGTGAAATGCTAATTAAGGAGTAATATTGAAATCATTTTTATTTATTTTTATCTTTGGACTGTTTTTTTCACTTCATGCGGGAGTTGAAGAGAGCGTCACAAATATGATGGCAAACAACAGTCAAAAAGTAACATCTATTTTAAAAGACAATAGTATTTCTAAGCAAAAGCAGGATGAAGAGCTAATACGTCTTATTAACCCTCTATTTGATTTTAAGCTTATGGGAACACTCTGTCTGGGTAAATCTACTTATAATGCTCTCTCGGGAGAGCAAAAAACGAAATTTCATCTTGTTTTTAATAAAAAAATTAAAAATTCTTACACGGGTAAATTACATCTTTATACAGATGAAAAACTTGAGTTTGAAAAAGCGAAGATTGTAAAAGATAAGCGGATGTTACTTCAAAGTTATTTGATAACAAAGACGGAAAAGAAATCTGTTCTTTACAAATTTTATGAATCTGATGATAAAAAATGGTTGATTTATGATGTTGATATTTTTGGCGTAAGTATCGTGCAAACTTACAGAAACCAGTTTGCTGCAGCATTAAAAACAAAAAGTTTTGAGCAATTTTTATCAGAATTAAATACAGACGCAATATAGATGATCCATAATTTCTATGCTTCTAGAGTTATAAAGTATCCACGGATAACTCTTTTTTTATTGCTCTGCAGTGTGGTTTTTTTGTCATTTTATATTCCAAAACTCAGCGTTGATGCATCTGCTGAAACACTACTTCTTGAAAATGATAAAGACCTTATTTATACAAGAGAGATTAACGCACGTTACAAAACACCTGATTTTTTAGTGATAACCTACACGCCAAAGAGTGAACTCTTAAGCGATGAAAGTCTTACAAATCTTAAAAGTTTAAAAACTGATCTGCAATCTCTAGATTTTGTAGATAATGTTATCTCGATTTTAGATGTTCCACTGTTTCAGAGCCCTCCAAAACCGCTTAAAGAACTGATTAAAAATATTCCTACTTTAGAGTCAAACGGTACAGACAGAAAACTTGCAAAAGTTGAATTTTTATCGAGCCCTATTTATAGCAATAATCTCGTTGGTAAAGATTTTAAGACGACGGCAGTTGTTATCAATTTTAAAAAAGATAGAAAGTTTGAAGCACTTTTAACACAAAAAAATGCAACTAAGAGTGAAAAGGATATCAAAACCTTTAAAGAGTATCGGGACTTAAAACGTGCTAAAGAGCATCTGAATCTTCAAGAGATACGATCAGTGATGCAAAATCATTCCAAAGATGCCCAACTTTTTTTAGGCGGCGTGGATATGATAGCTGATGATATGATTAGCTATGTGAAAAACGATATAAAAACCTATGGAGGGATCGTTTTACTTATCTTAGTACTCGTACTATACAGTGTTTTTAGAGAGCTTAAATGGGTTGTTATCCCAGTACTTATTTCCTCTGCATCCATTTTAGCTTCAACAGGACTTTTTGGCTTGCTCGGATTTGAGGTGACTGTCGTTTCATCAAATTTTATCTCTTTACAACTCATTGTCACGATCTCTATGATTATCCACCTTGTTGTCAGATATAGAGAGCTTTTATCTACACATCCACATCTTTCTCAAAAAGAATTGGCTGTAGAAACAGTCGTTTCTATTTTAAAACCCTCATTTTTTGCCATTATTACAACCATTGCAGGATTTAGTTCACTGATCTTTTCAGGAATTTTGCCCGTCATAATGCTTGGCTGGATGATGAGTATTGCAATTTTTGTCTCTTTAATCGTGATATTTTTGAGTTTTCCTGCCATTTTAGTACTTATGAAAAAATCTGAGATCACACCTTCACATGCAGTCAACTTTCCGATTACTCACGCAGCTTCTTATCTTGTATGCCATCATAAAAAAGCCGTTGTAGGCGTGAGTCTTACGATTTTTATATTGAGTATCATTGGCGCATTTCATATTCGGGTAGAAAACAGTTTTATTAATTATTTTAAAGAATCAACAGAAATTTACAAAGGTATGGCTGTCATCGACAGATCACTTGGAGGAACGACGCCCTTAGATGTGATAGTTGATTTTCCAAAGGAAAAGATTCAAGCAGAGAAAGTTCAAAAAGCCTCTACGGATGAGCTAGATGAGTTTGAAGATGAATATAATGCGATCAAAAATCAAAATCAATATTGGTTTACGTCGGATAAGATGAATGTCGTACGCAAAGTCCATGCTTACTTAACGTCACTTCCTGAAGCTGGAAAAGTTCTTTCACTTGGAACAGTTCTGGATCTTGGACGTGGTCTGAATGATGGAAAAGAGTTGGATGATTTTGCTATGGCGATGCTGTATAATGAACTTCCAGAAAAGTTTCGTCCAATAGTGCTCACACCTTATGTCAATATAGATGCGAATCAAGTTCGTTTTTCACTGCGTATTGTGGATTCAAATCCTGCACTCAAAAGAGATGAACTGCTCAAAAAAATTAAATACGATTTAGTCCACAAGCTAGGACTCAAAGAAGAAAATGTCCATCTTTCAAATCTGATGGTTTTGTATAACAATATGCTTCAATCTCTTTTTAATTCGCAGATTAAAACACTTGGACTTATGCTTGTTTTACTCGGATTTGTCTTCTTTATTTTGTTTCGTTCTTTAAAAATCATGATGATCGCAATGGTTGTGAATATCATTCCGATATCTGTCATTTTTGGAGCGATGGGAGCTTTTGATATTCCACTTGATATGATGAGTATTACCATAGCATCCATCGCTATAGGAATAGCTGTAGATGATACTATCCATTATCTGCACAGATATAAAGAGGAGTATCAAAAAGATTTTAATTATGTTGAGGCGATGAAGCGATCTCATCAGAGTGTGGGATATGCAATGTATTACACTTCCATAACGATTATGATCGGCTTTTTAGTACTGGTTCTTTCAGAGTTTACACCTACGATTTATTTTGGACTTTTAACCGTTTTGGCAATGCTTAGTGCTTTGATCGCAGATCTTTTACTTCTTCCATCATTATTGTTGCTGTTTAAGCCTTATAAAAATAGATAACCATACGAAACAAAAAGAGAATTGCCTATTTTTTAATCACTCTTACTCCTTCAAAATGAATAAATCTTCGGTACAATATCCGTAATAAATAAGTTCAGGAGAGATTTAATGGGAAAATTTGTTAACAATATAAGTGAATTCTTTACATATTGTAAAGAGAATGAAGTTCAATTCGTAGATCTTCGTTTTACAGATATCAAGGGCACATGGCATCATGTCACTTACCGTATGAGTGCAATAAACGAAGGAAACTTAGAAGGCGGTATTCCGTTTGATGGTTCTTCAATCGATGCATGGCAGCCAATCAATAAATCAGATATGTTACTTAAAGTGGATGTTCCAACAGCATTTTTGGATCCTTTTACGGCTGATCCAACCATCATCCTTTTTTGTGATGTTTATGATATCTACAAAAACAGAATGTATGAAAGATGTCCTCGTTCGATCGCTAAAGCAGCACTCAAACATGCTGAGTCTTTAGGAATCGCTGATGCTGCTTACTTTGGTCCTGAAAATGAATTTTTTGTATTTGATGATGTAAAATTTGTTGACAATATGAATGAAGCGGGATATAAAATAGATACTGATGAGGGTGGATGGAATTCAAACACAACTTACCCAGATATGTACAATTCAGGTCACCGTCCAGGCGTTAAAGGTGGATATTTTCCTGTAGCTCCAACAGATTCTGGTGTTGATCTTCGTGCTGAAATGATGTTGGTACTAGAGCAAGTTGGTCTTGAAGTAATTTTAGGTCACCACGAAGTAGCTCAAGGACAACATGAAATCGGTATCGTTTTCTCAGATATCATCGGTGCAGCTGATAATGTTCAAAAATACAAATATGTTGTAAAAATGGTTGCTCACCTTAACGGTAAAACAGCTACATTTATGCCTAAACCACTTTATGGCGACAATGGAAATGGTATGCACGTTCACCAATCACTATGGAAAGAGGGTAAAAACCTTTTCTATAAAGAAGGAAACTATGCAAACATCTCTGAAATGGGTCTTAACTATGTTGGCGGTATCTTTAAACATGCTCGCGCAGTTGCAGCGTTTACTAACCCTACTACAAACTCATACAAAAGATTGCTTCCAGGTTTTGAAGCTCCAAGCGTATTAACTTACTCTTCTCAAAACCGTTCTGCATCTTGTCGTATTCCATACGGTGCTGGCGAAAAAGCTACTCGTATTGAGATGAGATTCCCGGATTCTACAGCTTGTCCATACCTTGCATTCGCAGTTATGATGATGGCTGGACTTGATGGTATCAAAAATAAAGAGATTCCAATTGGTCCAATGGATGAAGATCTTTATGAGCTTTCTCTTGATGAAATTCGTGAAAAAGGTATTCCTCAAATGCCACACACGCTTCGTGGTGCACTAGAAGCTCTTATCCGTGATAACGATTTCTTGAAACCAGTATTTTCAAGTGAATTTATTGATGCGTACCAACATTACAGATTTGAACGTGATGTATGGCCAGACGAAGGTCGTCCTACAGCGTACGAGTTTAAAACTACTTACCAGTGCTAATATAGCCTTTACATGTAAGCTTTTGGGCTTACATGCTAGTCTTTTTTTCTTCCTTAAATAATCTTTTTTCATTCCCCTTTAAAACTTCTCATTTATAAAATTAGATATAATTGCGCCAATAGTTGTATGTAAGAGTGCGGCTAAATAATTCAAGAAAAGGATTCTTATGAGTCAAATAACACAGGGCAAATACCGCCCGTATCCAAAAATAGATTTGCCAGATCGTAAATGGCCATCAAACAGCATAACAAAAGCACCAATCTGGTGTAGTGTTGACCTTCGCGACGGAAACCAAGCGCTTGTCACACCAATGAATATGGATAAAAAACTTGAACTATTTGCACTCTTACTCAAAATCGGATTTAAAACTATCGAGGTTGGTTTTCCATCCGCTTCAAAAGTAGAATTTGACTTCTTGCGCCGTTTAGTGGATGATAAATTGATTCCCGATGATGTTACGATTCAGGTTTTAGTTCAAGCAAGAGAGCATTTAATTGAGAAAACTTTTGAGTCATTACAAGGGGTAAAAAAAGCGATTGTGCATCTTTATAACTCAACTTCAGTCGCACAAAGAAAGATCGTTTTCAAAAAAAGCCAAGATGAAATTATCGCTCTTGCTCTTGAAGGTGTTGATCTTGTCAAAAAATATGAAGCGTCGCATGATGGTGAGATTGGTTTAGAGTATTCTCCTGAAAGCTTTACGGGTACGGAGTTGGATTTTGCCGCTCGTATTTGTAATGCAGTAACGGCTCGCTGGGGAATATGTAAAGAGAGACCAGTCGTTGTAAACCTTCCAGCTACTGTTGAAGTCGCAACGCCAAATATTTACGCAGATCAAATCGAGTGGATGAGCAGACATTTAGACAACCGTGAACACGTATTGATCTCAACACATACTCATAATGACCGTGGAACTAGCGTGGCTGCGACTGAGCTTGCTCTTCTTGCTGGAGCAGACAGAGTTGAGGGAACTTTGCTTAGTAATGGTGAGCGTACAGGAAATGTTGACATCATCACTTTAGCTTTAAATATGACAACCCAAGGCGTGGATAGTGAACTTGATTTTTCTAACGTTGATAAAGTGCTTGATATAGTTGAAAGATGTACTGAGATAGAAACACATTGTCGTCATCCCTATGTTGGTGAACTTGTATATACGGCATTTTCTGGCTCACATCAAGATGCTATCAATAAAGGGCTTGCATTTCAAAAGCTAAAAGATGATGCGCTTTGGGAGGTTCCTTATCTTCCAATCGATCCTGAAGACGTTGGGCGTTCATACGAGGGAATTATCCGTATTAACTCACAATCAGGAAAAGGTGGAGTCGCATATATCTTAGAACATGAGTTTGGTTATGAGTTACCTAAAAAGATGCATCCGGAATTTGGTAGAATCATTCAAGGTATAACAGATAAAGAGGGCAGAGAATTGAATAACTCTGAGATTCTTGATATCTTTACAAAAACCTATTTGGAATCTGAGGGCGGCATAGAGCTTATCGATTTTGCAAGTAGCTCTCCGACGTCTAAAGATAAAAATGTATGGTGTAAACTTACTTATACATGTAGTGGTAAAGAGATCATCTCAGAGGGACAAGGCAATGGGCCGATAGACGCATGTAAAAATGCTCTTTCAAAAGCTTGTGAATACAGTTTTACGATTAAATCTTATTCAGAGCATTCTTGTGGTGAGCAGAGTTCTGCAAATGCTGTAGCGTACATAGAGATTCAAAATAGTGAGTTAGAGTCTTTTTTTGGAGTAGGTGTGGATAGTGACATTACCATTGCTTCGATTAAAGCACTTTTCTCTGCTCTAAACCGCACTTTTAATTAGAAAGAAAAAATAAAAGTAGTTCAGGAAATCCTGAACTACACTCTTTAAAGTTTGAACACTTTCCTTAGAAAACTAATTGTTCGGTTGTTTTTTCTACAGTATCGCTTTTTGGCGGCTTCGAGATATCCGTAAAGTACTCTGTTCTTCCTCCAAACTCTCCCGTTGTAACACCATCTGGTCTTGTAAAACTACGTTGAATTTGAGGATTGCTTTTTAACACTCCTCTATAAAAAGTTGCAAAAGCAGGTGCAGCTGTACGTCCACCTGTTTCTGATCTTTTCATCGGTGTATTGTCATCATTTCCAAACCAAACAATTGTTTCTATGGTTGGAGAAAATCCTGCAAACCATGCATCGGCATTCTTGTTGGTTGTTCCTGTTTTTCCAGCGAGTTCTATGCCATCAACTGCTGCTTGAGTTCCTGTTCCACGTCTGATAACATCTTGTAAAATTGTTGTTAAAAGATAAGTCTGCGCAGGAGTGCTGATCTGTCTTGGCGGAACACTTTTGTGTGTGTAGACAACTTTACCATCTTTTTCAACTCTTGTAATCAAATACGGTTGAACTTGTAGTCCATGATTTGCAAAAGAACTGTAGTACTGTGCTAACTCAATAGGTGAAAGTGTGATCGATCCAAGAGCCATAGAAAGATCATGCGGGATGTTGGACATGCCGTAGTTTTTCAGTTTTTGAATAACTGTTCCAAGTCCTATATCTGTTACCATATTGATAGTCGCAAGGTTTTTGGAATGCACAAGAGCATCTCGAAGACTCACAACTCCTTGATAATCTTTTTCATAGTTCTCAGGCTGCCATGTTACCTCTTCACCATCTTTTTCATAAGCAAATGTTTTAGCAAGATCGGTTAACTGAGAAGCGCCAGAATACCCAAGATCAAGAGCTATCTGATAGATAAAAGGCTTAAATGCACTTCCGGGTTGGCGTCTGCCTTGAATAACACGATTAAATGAGCTTTTTGCATAATCAACACTTCCTACAAGTGCTAGAATCATTCCAGTTGATGGATCCATACTGATCATGGCGCCGTTGAGTTGTGTGTTATTACTATCGTTGCTATCACGAGATTTTGTTCTTGCAAGTGCTTCTTTATAGGCTTGTTTGATTGCAAAGTTTGCACTTTTTTGCATACCCAGATCGATGCTTGTATAGATATCATAGCCACCTGTTTTGATATCTGGAATCTCTTTTGTAAGTTCTCTTACTGCTTCATCAACAACAAACGGCGCTTGATTTTGAGTAAGGGTTGAGTCATACACTTGAGGCTGTTCTTTACTTGCATTATCATGCGTTTTTTCATCTATCCAGCCGAGTGAGAACATTCTGTCTATTACACGATTTGCGCGTCCAAGAGATATCTCATAGTTTTTTGTCGGAGAGTAAAAACTAGGTGCTTTTGGAAGTCCAACTAAAATAGCGATCTCTTTGAGAGTCAGGTTTTTAAGATCTTTGTGAAAATATCCCTCAGATGCTGTTCTGATCCCATAATAACCATGTCCGAGATAGATCTCATTTAAGTAGCGCTCTAAGATTTGCTCTTTTGTGAGTTCATGCTCTAATTTCATGGCATAGATAACTTCGACCATTTTTCTTGAGATCTTTTTTTCGCGTGTTAACAAAGTGTTTTTCACAAGTTGCTGTGTCAGCGTACTCGCACCCTCGACCATTTTGCCAGCTCTAAGGTCTTTAAGCATAGCACGGAAAATCGCGTCAAAGTTCACACCTTCATGTTCAAAAAATGATGTATCTTCAATGGCTAGAAGAGCTTCTATAAGTCGAGGAGGAACTTGATTAAATGGCACATAATAACGATTTTCAGCATCAAACATGTTGGCAATCTTTTCGCCATTTTTGTCATAGATTTTAGTTGTAAGTGCTGGCGTATAGTTGATGAGTTTATCTAGATCAAATTTGACCTGAGTATAGTAGTACCAAAACATCGCAAATGGTGTAGCGATAAGCAGTACGGCTGCGATAATAAGATATTTTTTCATTGGCGATAATTCCTGTTTGCAAAATTTGCTTCTATGAGTGTTTTTGTATAAAGTTCTTTAGGATCTTGTAATACATCTGCCATTTTACCAAATTCTATGACCTTTCCGCTTTTTATAACACATATTTCATCGCATAACAGCTTTGCAGAGGCTATATCATGGGTTACAAAAAGAAGTTTATAGCCTAATTTTTTTTGTAAATTTTGCACAAGATTTATGATATTTTTTCGAGTTTGGGCGTCAAGTGCTGTTGTAGGCTCATCAAGAAGTAAAAGTTTTGGACGAGAACTCAGAGCAATAGCGATGATAACACGTTGTAATTGTCCGCCTGAAAGTTCTGGAGGGTACCGTTCTAAAAGAGTGAGATCTAGATTGACTTGCTCAAAAAGTTCATCTATTTGGGCACGAGGAAGAAATATTTGATTTTTTATCTTCGTGAGTGGAGAAAGGGCTGTAAAAGGGTTTTGAGGAACAAAACCTATCGTTTTTCCAGCGATAAGTTCAAAATCACTCTTTACATGTAAGGTAAGCTGCATCTGAGAGGGAAGCATATTTAAAAGCGCTTTAATGGTGAGACTTTTTCCGCTTCCACTTTGTCCAACAAGTGCGAGAGAGGTATTGATGTCAAAGCTGATATCGACTAAAGTTTTATCGTTAAGAGTGATATGAAGCTTAGACACTTGCATTAAAGGAACTCTTTTACTTTTTTGCAGAGAATTTCAAAGCTTGCGGCATCTTCATCAATGCGAGCGATGATACGGAGTATCGCTTTTTCTACGGTTGGTTGTCTGATGGCACCGATGACATACCCATCTTTACGGAGTTCATCCCTTACATGTAAGACTTTTTTATTATCGCCTAAAATGAGGGGAATGATAAGCGAAGGAGTGCTTACATGTAAAAGTTCTTTTGCTAGTTTTTGGCGCAACGTAATCTCTTTTTTGAGGGTTTCTTTATTTTTTAAGATATATTTTAAAGAGTTGTGCGCGAGCAGGGTATCATATAAAGAGAGGGAAGTTGCATAAATAATGGGTTTTGCGCGGTTTAGGAGATACTCTATAATGTGAGAAGATCCTAAAATAAAGGCTCCAAAACTGCCATATGCTTTTCCGAGTGTACCCATTTTTATGTGGTTTGGTTTTATTTCTATATCAAAAAGATCATAAACACCCATAAGATTTTCACCGACAACTCCACTACTGTGGGCTTCATCGACGATGAGAATAGCATCTTCTTTGTCACAGATAGCAAAGATCTCTTTATCCATCAAATCACCGTCCATCGAGTAAATTCCCTCGACGGCGACAATCTTTCTCTTGGCTTTAGAATTAACTAAAAGTTCTCTAAGTTGATCTGTATCGTTATGCTTAAAAAACTCTACATGTAAGCTTTCTTGATTGCTTGCTAGGACACCTGAAGCATGAAACTTTTCATCCATAAAAAGGGTGTCGCCTCTTCTCACAAGTGCCTCGATGAGAGCAATGTTCGCATTAAATCCACTTCCTAAAACAACGCCATCTTCAAAACCGTTTGCTTCGCATAAAGCAGATTCAAAATCTTTATGTATTTGATGATAGCCATTGACTAAAAGTGAAGCTTTTGGCGCGTGAACTGGGTTGAGGGCAAGTTGCTTACATGTAAGCGTGTGAAGTTCTTGCTTTGAAGCTAGACCGAGATAGTCGTTTGAAGCAAAATCTTGAAGTGCATAATCGACGATTTCACGAGTTCTGTGACGAGAAGATTTTTTGAGTGCTTGAAGCTCATTTGCGTAGTAATTCATAGCGCGATTATAGCATTAAGTAAGAAATAAAATTGTATAATTTCCTTCTGAGCAGTTCGACTAAGTGCGTATGAGAGGGTTCTACATTTACTTTTAGTGAATTGGTAGTTGTCCTTGTGTGCCGATGATCTCGTTTGAGGTACGTTAACTCTGCCGAGAGACTGTCGCCTAATGGGACTCTTGATTTGCTGATTTTTTTTAGCTTTGAGAACCGAGGCTATTTGCACAACGGCTGCTCGGGCCTTTTATGATACTTTTTATAAACTATTTTGTTAGATATTTTATGTAAATTATTAAAGATATATTGTTGTTAAGGATTGGTATGAATATTTTGGTTGTTGGAAGCGGCGGACGTGAATTTTCGATCGGGCGTATGTTAAAGAAAGATTCTGTCGTTGAAAAACTCTATTTTGCTCCAGGAAATGGCGCAACAGACCAACTAGGTGAAAACCTTTCAATCAAAGATTATAATGAACTTGCAGATTTTGCATTGGCAAACAATATTGAACTTACTATTGTCGGGCCTGAAGCCCCATTAACTGAAGGCATAGTCGATATCTTTAAAGCAAAAGGGCTGGTCATCTTTGGACCAAGCAAAGCAGCAGCGCGTTTAGAGGGCTCAAAAGTTTATATGAAAAACTTTTTAGCAAAATACAATATTCCAACAGCGCGTTATGTAGAGACAGATTCTATTGATAAAGCATTTAAGTTTATCGACACACTTCCTGTTCCTGTTGTTGTAAAAGCAGATGGTCTTTGTGGTGGAAAAGGCGTTATTATCGCAATGACTCACGATGAAGCGAAAGTTGCAGTTTCAGAGATGCTCAGCGGAAAAAGCTTCGGTGATGCGGGTAAAAGTGTCATAGTCGAAGAGTTTTTGGATGGATATGAGCTTTCTATGTTTGCTATCTGTGATGGAAAAGACTATATTTTGCTTCCAGCGGCTCAAGATCATAAGCGTCTTTTAGATAATGACGAAGGTCCAAATACAGGCGGAATGGGCGCATACGCTCCGACACCTTTAGTAGATGATGTGATTTACCAAAAAGTAAGAGATCGCGTTATTCGTCCGACACTTGATGGAATGCAGCAAGAGAGCGCACCATTTGAGGGCGTTCTTTTTATTGGCTTGATGATTGTTAATGGCGAACCTATTACTTTAGAGTTTAATGTACGTTTTGGCGATCCTGAGTGTGAAATATTGATGCCTTTAATGAAAACTCCAGCTCGTGAACTTTTTTATAAAGCGGCGACTGGAAAACTTGATGAGCTTAATGTTGAGTTTGAAGATAAGTTTGCTGTGGGTGTTGTGATGGCAAGCGGAAATTATCCGTATGGCGACTCTAAACCAGCAGAGATCGTTGTAGATAATATCGTTCATGAAGAGATCTTAAATCATACACATATCTCTTATGCGGGTGTGACTAAAGAAGATGGTACGCTTTATGCGACAGGCGGACGTGTTTTGGTCTGCGTGGGAGTGGGTGATTCTATCAAACAAGCGCGTGATCGAGCTTACATGCTATGTGGTCAAGTGCATTATGTCGGAAAGAAACTTCGTACAGATATAGCTTACCAAGCACTCTAGGCAGTTTTTGATGAATGAAGAGATTGAAAAGATATTAGATCGTGAGCAGTTTACGTTAGCAACAATTGCAAGAAGATCGTGGGCTTTTTTTATTGATGAGCTTCTTCTCTCCTTTATCTTTATTGCAATTATTTGGAACTCTTTTGTTCAGGCAACGACATTTGAAGAGATGATTGCTTTAACAAACTCTTACGTTTTAGAATATATGGCTTTAAAAATTATTTACCAGACATTTTTTGTTTCTATGTATGGCGCAAGTGTTGGAAAAATTCTTCTAAAAATACGTGTTATAGAAGTTGCAACGCTCGAGAAACCAAGGCCGCTTGTCGCATTTAATCGAGCAGTTTTTCGTATACTCAGCGAGATAATATTTTATTTAGGTTTCCTATGGGGAGCACTCAACCCTACTAGACAGACTTGGCATGATTTTAGTGCAAAAACATTGGTCATAAATGCATAAAATCTTCTTTTTTCTTCTTTTTTTTTCACTCACACTGCTTGGAGCAGATACCAATACAACATGTGATGATGACACTGCAATAACGAATAGCGCTACCAAGACAACTTTTGATACAAATACTAGCATTGAAAATGATCCAAATAAAGTCGAGATATATGCAACGCATATGAATGCTGAAAATGAGATCGTACATGCAAATGATGATGTTGTAGTTTTATACAAAGATTATTATCTGAGTGCGAAAGATGCTGTATATGATAAAAAAACTGGTACTTTAGAACTTTTTGGCAATGTTAGAGCAACACAGGGAGATAAATATCAGCTTTTAGGTGATTATGCACGACTAAATATCGCCGACAAAGAGCGAGAATTTAAGCCTTTTTATATGCTTGAACAAAAAAGTCAGCTTTGGGTGAGTGCGGAAAAAGGAAATATAAAAGATAAGTATTACGACATTACGACAGGTATGGTATCTGGATGTAATCCAAACAAACCGCTTTGGAAGATAAAATTTAGTTCATCAAATTATAACGGCGAAGACAAGTGGATGAACCTTTATAATGCAAGACTTTATATTTATGATATTCCTATCTTTTATTTTCCTTATTTTGGTTATTCACTCGATACAACGAGACGTTCTGGATTATTGATTCCTGTATTTGGGCTTTCTAGTGATGAGGGTTTTTACTATCAACAGCCCATTTATATTGCGGTAAGCAATTGGTGGGATCTTGAACTAAAACCACAACTAAGAACTTTAAGAGGCTTTGGTTCGTATGAAACATTTCGCTTTGCAGATTCAAATGTCTCACATGGCTCATTTACGACAGGATACTTTCAAGAAAGCAAAAGTTATGTTAATTATAATAATCTTGCACATAAAACACATTATGGATTTGATTTTAAATATGAAAATAGTGATTTTCTAAACCAATGGTTTGGTGCTGATCTAAGCGGACAATCAGGTATCTATGCAAATATGAGCTGGATGAATGATGTCGATTATATCAACCTCTCAACCGCTGATACTATCAACAATGTTACAGCCAACCAAGTGCTGTCTCAGGTGAATATGTTTTACAATACGGATAAGAACTATTTTGGAAGCTACTTTAAGTACTATCAAAATCTTTTACTAGAAAGTAATGCACAAACGATAGAGAAGTTACCGACTCTGCAGTATCACAACTATCTTACAACATTACTTGGAGATCATCTTTTATATAACGTAGATTTGACCTCTGTCAATCTTTACAGAGAACTTGGAAAAAAAGCGGTACGAAGTGATCTGAATGTTCCAATCACACTCCAAACCTCTTTATTTGACGAATATCTTAATTTAAGTTATCAGTCGCAATTATTTGCAGAACATATCTCTTTTAATGGTCAAGCCTATAGTGGACAAGAAGTTGGACAAGATCCTAATGCATATAAAGACGGTATGTTTTTAAGACAGTACAATGTCTTTAACATTAACACGAATCTTACAAAAGCCTATGATGATTTTACTCATACGGTAGTATTTGGTATAACTTATACGAGACCGGGTTCAGATTCAAATTATGGTTTTTATAAATCAGCTCCACTCGAATGTGAAACAAACTCGACAGCGGATGTATGCCAGTTCTATACGATAAATAATGTTACAGAGACAACGGCACTTGATTTTTCTCAATATCTTTTTGATAAAGAGGGAGAACAAATTTTATATCATAGACTCGCACAGCAAATCTCCTACACTGGGGGACAAAGTAAACTCGGTGAGATAGAAAATGAACTTGATTACAAGATCACAAAAAACTTAAAATATTACAACGATACTTTTTATGATTATGATCAAAATCTCATTGCTAAAACATTAAATAGTGTGAGTTACACAAATGAAGATCTTACATTAAACCTTTCGTATCTTTATAAAGACACATTTTTAGCTGCTACTTCGACAGTTCCAAGGTTTACAAAATACGTGACTAGCGGATTTTCTTATAAATATAATGAGCATTACAAATACTTTGCAAGTTTTAATTATGATATTGAAGCTGCAAAAAAGAAGAGTGCGGAAATAGGTTTTCTCTACACAAAAAGATGCTGGGATTTTGGACTTCGTTACGTAGAAAATGTAAGATCGGTTCTAAATACCGACAATACTGCATCCTCTTATAATGATAAATATATCTTTCTTACAATCACTTTAAAGCCTATTGGCGGTTCAGAGATTAACTATAAGAGTACAAGCAACTAAGTACGAACAAAGCTTACACCCACAGGGCACTTTGCATGTAAGGATGATAAGCTTAGAGGAGTTCGTCAGTTCATTTAAGATAGAATACGAATATTATGAAAAATCAAAAATAAGATGATTGAAAAATACCTAGGAGAGTAAAGTGAAATATGATATTGATTTGGCATTGACCAATAGAGAAGAAAGTTATTCATTTAATGAAGTTGCACGTCAGGCAAATGGTGCAGCATGGTTAAAAAGTGGGAACACTGTTATCCTCGCTACCGTAGTTATTGATGAGACAGAAATAGTTGAGGATGACTTTTTACCTTTAACAGTTCAATACTTAGAAAAAAGTTATGCAGCTGGAAAGATTCCCGGTGGATTTTTTAAACGCGAATCAAAGCCAAGTGATTTTGAAACTTTAACATCTCGCATCGTTGACAGATCTCTAAGACCAATTTTTCCAAAAGGATTTGGTCATCCGACTCAGATATCAATTTTAGTTTTAAGTGTCGATGAGGATGCTGATCTTCAAGTGCTTGCACTCAATGCGGCTTCAGCAGCACTTTATGTTTCAGATATTGATATGAGTACATCGGTAAGCGGTGTACGTGTAGCAAAAATCGGCGATGAACTGAAATTTAATCCAACGATCAAAGAGTTGAATGATTCTACATTTGATCTTTATCTTTCAGGTACAAAAGATGATATATTAATGATAGAGATGCGTTCTTTAGGTTCTGATATGTTTGGACTCAGTGAAGGTCCATTGGTCGATCCTGTTTTAGATCCGGCTATGATGGCTCAGACAATGACAATTCACTCTGCAAATGCAATGCCAGAAGATGAGCTTATAGAGATTTTAGCTCAAGCGCAACAAATATTAAAAGATGCAAACACATTATATGAACAAGAATTTAAAGTGTTTACAAAAGAAGTAAAACCTTTAGAGCTTAAAGCACATCATATCGATGATGAGATGCTTACGTATGTTGCACAGCATCACATTGCTGACATCAAAGCAGCACTTGTGCAAATGGCAAAAAGTGAACGTTCAACCGCACTTAGAAGTTTGAGAAAAGCGATTTTAAAAGAGCATACAGAATGGAATGAACTTGATCTTAAAAATGCGATTGAAACTGTAAAACGTGATGTTGTAAGAAATATGATTTTAAGAGACAACGTTCGTGCTGATGGAAGAGCACTGAATCAAGTTCGTCCTATCAAGATAGATACAAATGTTCTTCCATCTGCTCACTCATCATGTCTTTTTACTCGTGGTCAGACTCAGGCTCTTGTTTCATTAACACTAGGCGGTCCAAAAGATGCGCAGATGTATGAAAACTTGACAGATTCTGCAACTCAAAATGAAAATTTTATGGTGCATTACAACTTCCCAGGATTTTCTGTTGGAGAAGCTTCGCCAATAGGTGCTCCAAGACGTAGAGAACTAGGTCACGGAAACTTAGCAAAACGTGCGTTAGAGTCGATTTTAAATGCAGATGGACAAACAATACGTTTAGTTTCAGAAATTCTTGAATCAAATGGTTCATCTTCTATGGCTACAGTTTGTGGCGGTTATATGGCTTTACGTGCAGCTGACATTGAAACTTCTGATATGATAGCCGGTATCGCTATGGGTATGGTAAGTGATGGCGATAAGCATCTAATACTAAGTGATATTATGGGACTTGAAGATCATGATGGCGATATGGACTTTAAAGTGACAGGTTCAAGAGAAGGTATTACTGCCATGCAGATGGATATCAAACTTGGAGGCATTAGTCTTGAAGTTCTTAAATCAGCACTGTATCAAGCCAAAGAAGGACGTGCTCATATTTTAGATATTATGCATGAAGCTGTTGAAGCTATCGAATTTAATCATGGAGTTTTACCGACGACAAATATCTTTCATGTTGATCCAAGCATCATCGGTGATATCATCGGTCAAGCTGGAAAAACGATCCGTGAAATCATCGAAAAATTTGAAATTGCGATCGATATAGATAAAAAAGTGGGAAAAGTAAAACTCTCAGGCACAGATAAAAATAATCTCTCAGCGGCAAAAGAGCATATAGAAAATATTGCTTCTTCATCAAAAGAGAATAAGATAGAATACAAAGTCGGCGATATCGTAGATGGAAAAGTTAAAAAGATCGTTGATTTTGGTGCTTTTATAGAACTTCCGGGCGGAACTGATGGTCTTATCCATATTTCTAAGATTTCAGATAGTAGAGTTGAGAGAGTTTCTGATGTTTTAAAAGAGGGAGATGCTATAAGAGTTGAGATTTTAGAGTTTAAAGGAAGTAAAATCGGCTTAGGTCGTGCAAACTAAATAAAACTTTAAAGTTATTTTGTGTATCATTGCGGTCTCAAAGTGATTAAGTAGGGATACGCTAGCCGAACAGACTTTGTAAGAAAATTTTTATGGAGAATCATATGAAAAAAATTCTATTTTTAATGTTAGCTTTAGCTGCTGCAGCATTCGCTGCTGATGGTGAAGTTGCAAACGAAACTTTAAAAGCTTACTCAGTAGTTGCTGCTGGTGTTGGTCTTGGTCTTGCTGCACTTGGTGGAGCTATCGGTATGGGTAACACTGCTGCTGCAACTATCGCTGGTACTGCACGTAACCCAGGTCTTGGCGGAAAGCTAATGACTACAATGTTCATCGCATTGGCTATGATCGAAGCACAAGTTATCTATACACTTGTTATCGCTCTTATTGCATTATATGCAAACCCATTTTTAGCTTAATCAGTTAAAAAATACCTCATTGTCAGCTTCGGCTGACAAAACCTTTTTTCGTGCGTCCGTGGTGGAATGGTAGACACGCTACCTTGAGGTGGTAGTGCCCTACGGGTGTGGAAGTTCAAATCTTCTCGGGCGCACCATATTTTCTTCTTTCAAATATATTAATCTCTTCAAACAAAACTTCTCTTTTATATGACGATTTCACACGAATACTTAGATATTTTGTGCTAGAATTCTAGACAAAGACAGACTTTATTTTTTTACGTTTTTATATGCAGGAGTTTTATATGTTAGATAGGTTAAGTTCAAAAGTTTCAGAGATGTTGCACCAGTTTGGTGTTTTAAAAGAAGAAAATGAAAAGCTCAGAAATGAACTTATGACACTCAAAGCTGAGCGCGAGATCAAAGATCAAGAGATAGCTAGATTAGTCCAAGAAAATTCGAATAAAGATATGGAAATAGAAGCCATAGTAAGTCAAATTGAAAGCATGTTGGGTTAACGACTGATGAGTAGAAAAATATCTTTTATGGTCGATGGTAAAAAGTTTGATCTCAATATTGAAGATGAGTTTGCTCCTTTTTTACAAAAGCAGATAGCCCATGATCTAAATGTTGATGGTAATAATGAAATAAAAAAAGTATTAGAAGCGTATATAAGAAAAACTTATGAACTCTATCTTAAAGAGAAGAAAGTAGAAGAGATTTTAAAGAAATTTGATTAATTTTATATTAGTATAAGCTTTTTTGTATATAATTTCGTTCTCTTTAAAATAAACGTGCGTTCGTAGCTCAGCTGGATAGAGCACCGGTTTGCGGTACCGGCGGTCAGGGATTCGAATTCCTTCGGGCGCACCACTTCTAAACTCCCTAATCATCGAACTCCAAAATATATCAACTTGTCACTTAAAAATCCATCTGGACAAACTTTCTTTAAGATTTCATCTTTTTATTTTTTAAATTGTTGCACTTTAAACTTCAATTAGCGTATTCTAAGGTGGAGAAATTGCTACCGTTGTTATCATAAATTGGGTTAATCAAAAAAATGTAATTTTTAGATCTTGAAAAAAAGTATATATTATAAACTCTATGTTAAAATCAAAAAAATATTTTATGTTTGGAGATGTTATTCAATGATTTTAAATGAAAAAAATCTCCTAAGGCTTATTTCTTATGGGCCACTTCTTTTTATTCCTTCAGTTGTTTTTTTAGTCAGCTTTTTACTTCTAAGTATCAGTAAACATCAGTACGAACAATCAATTATTGATATGAAAAAATCCTATATGCAAAATCAAAAAAATCAGATTATCTCAAAAGTAGATACCGCTGTTAAACTTATTTCATATAAAAAAGTTCTAGTAGAAGATATGGTAAAAGAAAAAGTTAAAAATAGAGTAGATACTGCATACTCCATCGCACATAATATTTATTTACAAAACATCAAGACTCATACAAAAACAGAAGTTCAAAAGATGATTATCGACTCACTTAGACCTTTTGTATGGAATAATGGAGAGAGTTTTATTTTTATTTTAGACTTTGATGGGGTATTTCATCTGGCTCCAAACTATTTAAGAGGGCTTGAGGGAAAGAGTATTATAGATTTTCAAGATGCAACTAAAAGGTATGTGATTCGTGAAGAGATAGCTACGGTTAAAAGCAGTCGAGAAGGATATCTTTGGGATACTTTCACTCGTCCTAAATATGATAAAACAACACAGTTTAAACAGCTCGCCTATGTCAAAAAATTTGATGATTTTAATTGGTATATGGGTTCTGCAGAGTATATTGATACTACGATGATTGAACTTCAAGACAGTGCTTTGAAGTTACTAAAAAATATCTCTTTAAATCAAGAAGATTACTATTTTGTTATTGATCAAAAGGGTAATAGTATTATGCACGGACAAGGTTCTGTTGAAGATGGAACAAATATTCTTTTATTAGAAGATACCGACAGAAAAGAGTTTATAAAAGAGTTCATCCAAAGTGCAAATTCTAAGGAGCCTCATTTTATCTTTTATAAAATAAAAAATCCAAAAACCGGAGTTATTGAAGAAAAGTATTCCTATGTTGAAAAAATTCCAAACAGCAACTGGATTGTAGGAAACGGATTTTATTTAAATAAATTAAATGCTCAGATCAAGGCAAAAAAATCTGAACTTGATGCGATGTATGAGCGTGAATATATACATATTCTTGGAATATCCTTATCGTTTATGTTACTTTCACTGATAGCTTCTTATGTTATTTCTCATAAATTGAAAATTAAGCTCAATGAATACTCAATATCGATAAAAGAAAAAAATAGTGAATTAGAACTTATTAATGACTCGTTAGAAACAATAGTCGATGAACGGACAATTGAATTGCAGCAAGCATATAGCGACATGAAAGAGATTGCAATTAAAGATTCTTTGACACAAGCATATAACAGATATTTTTTTAATGATGTTCTTGAAAATGAGATATATAAGGAAAGTAGAGATAACTTTTTGTTTTCTTTATCTATGTTTGATATAGATAATTTTAAACAAGTAAACGATACCTACGGGCATGATATTGGAGATAATGTTTTAAAATCAATTTCAAATATTACTAAAAAACATCTTCGTCAAAGTGATATTTTTGCACGTGTCGGAGGCGAAGAGTTTATGATCTTGTTTCCAAATACTCTTATTGAAGATGCCGCAGCAATCGCAGAAAGAATACGTGTACATATAGAGAGTTACAATTTTAAAAGTGTAGAAAAAGTAACTGTGAGTATAGGAGTTATAATATCTCATCCCAAAGAGGGCAAAGAAGAACTTTTAAAAAGAGTGGATATGGCCCTTTATGAAGCAAAAAATAATGGAAGAAATAGAGTGATTATACATATATAAGTAGCTCAAAGCCATTGTGCTCTGAATCGGTCAGGGATTCGAATTCCTTCGGGCGCAGCACTCGAAAAACCCTAACTCACTTTTTATACAAAAACTTTCAAAATTAAATTTTTTAAATTAATTCTTTAGGCTTGAGTGTATTTTTATACTCTTCACTGATAGAAAGATTACTTATTGGTTTTAAAAGACCGTATAGCTCTAAGTGATCTCCTCCAACGTGGCACAAGATATTGCCAGTATCATCCAAAAATACAAACAGCTCATTGTGGTGATCCTCTTTTTTAACATGAGGAGAGTAGACAACATAAGTGGCGTCAGTTAAAGGGCAACCGTTACTGCACTCTCTGATATATTTATCACACTCTTTGTCGATCAAACGTATTTGCAAGAAATCAGTTTGAAGAGCTTCTCTCAATACTTTTACTAGATTGGGAAGTTCATTTTCAATATTGGAATATTTGAGAACTCGATGCATAATCACTCCTTTTCACTACTTTATAAAATAGTTTTTAATTGCTATCATCATAATACAATTGCAATGATAGCTATCTTAGATTTTTATATTAGCATAAGTTTGAAATGTAAAATCAAAATTCGCTAAAACAAGCACTTAAATAGCCGACAACACTTTGATTGTCATGCGTTGTATCAGCACTTGTACGATAATCGAGCAACTTTACATGTAAGCCTTTTCTCTTTGCACTTTGCATCATCGCTGCTACGCCTATTTTTCCGCAAGCTTCACAGCCTCTATAGAGCTCTTGCATATCAAGTATTTTGAGGGCATCTGCGCAGATTGCGTCTAACTTGTTTGCTTCTTGTAAAGTATGAAAATGGCTGAGATCCGTGCTGATAATAATGCCGGTTTGCTCTTTTTCAAGTACAAAATCGATAATTTTTGAAAGCTCTTTTGGATCTATTTCCCCATAAACTATTTCTAAAATTTTGACATCTTCCATGTAATATTTTACAAAGGGAAACTGTACTTCTGTACTGTGTTCGTGGTGCGCATCTTCAAGGCACGAAAGTAAGAAGTTTTGTTTTAACTGAGAAGCTAGTTCTTTTGAACTTGGCAAATCTCCAAAAGGAGTTGTATAACTTTCAAATTCACATAAACTAGCTCCATGAAACCCAACTCTGTGTGAAGGTCCGATGATGACTAGAGTATGTAATTTGCTTTGCCTTAGAATTCTATACGCAACATTGGCTGTATATCCTGAGTAGATGTATCCTGCATGCGGCACTATAATGGCACTAGCATGGATTTGTGGAAGTTGAAATTGTTCATCATAGAGTTTTGTAAAATGATCAAAATACCTTTTTATCTCACTACTCTCTGCAGGATAAAAGCTTCCTGCAACACTCATCTCTCTTTTCATAACCAGACTCCTTTTATCTCATATCCACAACTTGTGCATCTGTTATTTTCAATTCCTATGATATGTGCTTGATAAGCATTTCTTTCAACAAGTTTCGCTTTACATGTAGGACAATAGGTATTGCTATCATTGAGAATATTCCCTAGATAAACATACGTGATGCCATATTGATGGGCTATCTCACGTGCGCGTGTAAGTGTCGATAATGGTGTACTTGGAGTAGAGAGCATTTTATACTCAGCATGGAAAGCGCTGAAATGCCAAGGGATCTCTTTGCCGAGCTTGGTTGCTATAAACTCCGCCATCTGTTTTATCTCTTCATCTGAGTCATTGACACCTGGAATGAGCAGTGTGGTTATCTCAAGCCAGATATCGCTTTTTGCAAACTCTATAAGCGACTCTAAAACGCCATCAAGATTGGTTTTGAGAACTTTTTTATAATATTCATGAGAAAAACTTTTAAGATCGATGTTCGCTGCGTCGACCCATGAACGCATATCTTCTAAAACCTCGTGAGATTCATATCCGCTAGAAACAAACACATTTTTAAGTCCATTTGCTTTGGCTAAGATGCCGATATCTTTTGCGTATGGATACCAGATAGTTGGTTCGTTATAGGTGTAGCTTATGCTTTGGCAGTCATATTGCAGTGCCAGCGCTACAATCTCTTCTGGCATGATAGTCACACTTTCATCAACCAAAGAAGTTTGAGAGATGGAATAGTTTTGACAAAATGGACATCTGAAGTTACAGCCGACGGTGCCAAGTGAAAGAGATTTGCTATTTGGCATAAAATGATAGAGCGGTTTTTTCTCTATCGGATCTACATGTAAAGCACTTGGATGTCCGTAAGTCTTGTTTACAAGATGGGAATCGATATTGTAGTTAATACCGCAGATCCCGTGTCCATCTTTTTTGAGGGTGCAGTAATGTTTACATAAGAGGCAGACGATATGCTCATCATCTTTATATTGGGAGTATTGCATCAAATTTCTCCTGCATTGCATCAACGGTATAGGTGTAGATGGCCGGATGTTCTTTATATATAGAGGGACTAGCTCCTGCTTTGTAGCTGAGATGTTCC
>JBBRBK010000006.1:0-56194 GCA_038205935.1 Campylobacterales bacterium | reverse complement strand
CTTAATTCTTATGTGAATATAAAATCGCGCTCGACACATAAAAGTGGCCGGATCATCTCCGTCATCACTGGCCCGATGTTGAGCGTTTTTAGTGGCCGGATGCTAACGCGATGAGTGGCCCGTTTGGTGCGTTTTTTGCATCTTTGACTCTTTGTACTCTATTAGCAGGAACATACATTAGTATATGTGTGTGAGGTGTGCCGTCTTTATGAGGTTCATTGACTCTGAAATATAAACGCTCATCTTTGCTTAATTCTTTTAGTGATCTATCTTGTCTAAGCCTTGCAAACATTTTAGTAAGCACTTTTACAGATTCTTTGGGACTAAAATAGTTGTACTTTTCATTTTTAACCAATTTACCTTGTTTTGTGGTTTTATACTTATGATATTCACTTGGCAGTGTCAATGTCATAAAGAGCGGTTTTAGTTTTCGTTGTTGTGCAATTTTTGTGAGGGTATTGATTCTATTTTGCAGTTCTGCATAATATCTTTCAGGTGAGTGATAAGCTGATATGATAATATCAGATAAGGGGATATATTTTTGATTGATTCTATCATATATAGAACTATAATTTAAAAATCTCTTTTGATCTTTTAGTTTTTTTTCTACTTCATCTAAATTTGATTTGCTCAAACCATAGTGAATGATTCTATGGCGTTCTTTTATGACGGCTGTCATATCGATGTCCACAACTTCTTTATAAATAGTCAAGGAGCCTACGGCATTGGTGCTGGAACTATCGAATTCAAGTGGCAAAGCCATAGAACCTCGATATCCAAGCACATTTTCATTTAGACGATTTATTGTATAATCCATTAGTATTTCCTTCGTGGGATTTACAGTCAGGGAAGCTCTCCGCCAAGATGAGCTTCTCTGATGCTTATTTTTAAATAACTACTTCGCTTTTCCTATTTTTAACTGTGCAAAGTTTTCACCATATACATTACATAACACTGTTACGATATCACCAATTTTTTTATCAGCATATAGCTTTTCAAGTGATCTATCAATAGGGATATCAAAGTATTCCATTTGTAAAGCACCGTTAGTAAGCTCTTTTTTCTGCTGTATCTGCACTACGAAATCACCTTGACTTACTTCGCCCGTCTGTTTATCTTTATACTCTGGTTTTGCATATCCGTTAAGGTATATGCCTTCTATTTTTACGTTCATTTTATACTCCTAGTGTTTTATTTATAAGTGCAAGTGTGTTTAGCAATCCATCATACTCTTGATCCATTTCAGGTGAAGCATTATTTTTGTCAAATGCATCGGTAATCACTCCAAGTTCTTTGTTAATACTTTCTCTATAAGAGAGTAATAAACGCTTCATACTTTTAAGCTCTTTGCCACATTCGTCATTGAGCAATGATTGTAATGTAGCTACAATAAGCGAATTCATTGAAATAGACTTTTCTTCACAGAATGATTGAAGTTCTTCTTTTAGGCTTATAGGTAGTTTTAAACTAAAGCCAACTTTTTCCTCGTCTTGCCCTTGTACAGACTTAACGATACTATTCATATCCATTTGGACTCCTTTATATTTTAATCTCATTAAAAGATTCATTTAATAAGATCATAAAATGATATCTAAATTAGATATCATAAGTCAAGTCTTTGTTGGTATATAACAGTAATTAAATATTTAGCCATATGACAAATTGTATGTCAATGCATCTTGCTATTTGTATTTTCAATAAATAGAATGAATTGATATTTTTTGTAGTACAATTACTAAATATCACGTTATTAAATAATTAAGATTATTTCAAAATTTAAAGGTTAAGATTATATGGGGATCGCTGACAGAGACTATGGTGAAAATAATAACTTTAAATTAAAATTCAATGAATCTAAGGGTGAAATTGAACTAGATGATAAAATTGATAGTAAAACTAGTTTAAACAGAAAAAGTGACACTCATAATATTGGCTTACATAAAAATATTGATGATGGTATAAAACAATACAATGAGGCATCTAGAACTAGAAGAAAAATTAGAGCTACGGAAGACATATTGAAACCACATAAAAAGTTCTCTTTTCTTCCTTGGGTTACGGCTCTTTTCGTTATCCTTGTAATAGCAAATATAATTAGTAAATCTGCTTCAGCTGATAATACAAATACTAACTCTTCAACTGCTCCAGTAACCACTTCAAATACACCAACTCCAATAAAAGTAAATGTTGGGATACCTTTAACATCAATTTTATCAACTTCTTATGATAATTCTTCTGCAAATTGTCCGCTGGCATTAATTGCGAACGATAAAAACTATTATGTAAAACTCTCCGATACAATGCGCGGAGATAAAACAGTTGCTAAATTTTTTATAAGAGCAAAAGAAGAACTAACATTAAAAATACCCTCTGGAAATTATAAAATCAAATATGGTTCTGGTGCTGAGTGGTATGGAGAAAAAGAATTATTTGGAATCAATAGTCAATATGGAGAATCTGAAGTTTTAAGTTTTTCATTTGATGGTTATTCGTTCCAAGGACATACGATTTCTTTTTATGATACGGTTGCCGGAAATCTAAAGAAAAGCAATGTGACTCGTAACTATGTAGCTCAAGATTAATTTTACGTAGAAATAGAATAAAAGATTAGATAATTTAAAAATTCTAATGAATAGATTTTGTGCCATTTTTGTGCCAAAATATACATAAAAGTACCAAATATTTGAGAAGTTTTATTTTCTTAAAGTCCGTATTATTGGTATATTCTTGTATAGAGTAGGTGTATTTTTGCAATCCGAGATTGGCCACCACCTAAACTCTTCTCATTTTAACTTCGCAAATTCTAAATATAAGCGAAATTTTCACTTAAAATTAACTAGCTGACTTTTTACTCACTTCACTGAAAAATACTTTATATGAAATTCTAAATCATAATGAGATCGCAGGTACCTTAAGAGTCTTTCAAGAGGAACTATTTAATACTATTAAGATGATGGACGTTGATTACATGCAAGGGTATTATATTGGACTACCTGCTTCACAGCTTGTTTAAAAGGTCAGTGAAAAAAGGTCACTCTATATCCGTTTAGTGGATATAGACGGAGACATTTGTGTTTTTCATGCGTAGTTTTAGCCACTCTTCGATTTGATTTCGTTCTTTTTTACTCAAGCGTTTACGAGTCTCACCATTGAGGATAAGTTTCGTTTCACTTCGGTTATTATCTTTTGCTTCTAAGTCATAGCCCTGAGATAAGAAAACATTTTTAATATTTGGAAACAGAGTTTCGAGCTCTTGTGGAACTTCTTTAAAGTTTTCACGGCTTGTAGAAAGCTTCTGAATTTGTGTTTTGAGTGTTAAGATTTGCTTATCTTTATTGTCAATTGCGACTTGAGAATTTTTATAGAGTTCTGTCACGATATCTGCTTTGAGCGTTGAGACATTGAGTGTTTCTCTCTCACCATTTTGGTAGACTTTTAAAATGGTATTTTTGAGACCTGCATCATTAAGACGAGCACTAATGTTATTGAGTTCGCTTTTTGGAATGTGATCCCCGATAAGAAATACTTTAAGTACACGCGTTTTTGTATCGATTTTTACTTGAGCAACATTGGTATTTTTAAAGTTCATTTGTGCATTGATAAAAGATGTTGCTTGTGCTTTAAAGACCTCTTCACCGACAAGCTGATAAGCCAAATAAGAACTAGGCAAGATCGTAGCAATAACGATTATCATGATATAGCGTTGTGCTCGTTTGGCAATATTTGGATCGACATATTTTTTCTTTGCAACACTAAATGCGCGTACAACTAAAAACGCTGAAAGTGCGATAAAAACAAAGTTGATCGTATAAAGATAAAAAGCTCCAAAAAAGTAGCTCCAATGACCAGTTGCAAGTCCAAACCCTGCAGTACAAAGCGGTGGCATCAAAGCAGTTGCGATAGCAACACCAGGGATGACATTGCTAATCTCTTTTCTCGTCACACCGACGATGCCGGCAAGTCCACCGAAAAAGCCTATAAGTACGTCCCATGCAGTTGGTGTTGTGCGTGCTAAGAGTTCAGATTGCGCGGTATCAAGAGGAGAGATTAAAAAATAGAGTGTAGATGTTAAAAGGGCGATAAGTGTTGCAATAGCAAGGTTTTTAAAAGAGGTACGAATTAAAATAAAATCGTTAATCCCAGCGCCATAACCGATGCCCATAATCGGTCCCATGAGCGGAGAGATTAACATGGCACCGATGATAACAGCCGTTGAGTTGACATTGAGTCCTACAGACGCCACAAAAATAGCAAACATCAAGATCCAGAGATTGCTCCCATGCATGTTGATATTACCACGTATACGGTCATCTATGACGCTGTCTTCGGCTTTGTCTTCCGTGAGGCTAAGTCTTGCATGTAGTATTTCTCTGGCATTAAGCCAAAAGCGATGCTCTTGAAGATGGTTCATATATCTCTTAACCTTTGATAACTTTTGCTTTTAGGAGTCGTTCATTCGAGACGGAAATCTCTTGTCCCTCATCTGTGCCGATAATTGTTTTTACACTTCCTATATATAAAACTGTTCCAATGACACCATCCACTTCAACTCTATCCTCAGGCTCATACATGTCACGAACATATGCTCCTGCAATAAACTGAGCAGAAACTCCTCTTGTTCCAAGTCCAAGAGAAAGCGCCAAAGATGCAGCGATGGCAACAAGAAAGATTTCCGCAGCAATATTTAAAAGCTCCGTATCGATGCCAAGCTGTCCGATAGCTAGAGAGATAGAGATAATTGCGATAACGCCATAAGCTGTTTTTCCAAGAGGGGCAGCATAATCAATATTCATCCCTTTTGCGCCATTGATGATCACATTTTTTGCAATATTGGCGATGTAAAAACCAAAAAGAAGTACAAGAAGTGAAGCAAATACATTTGGTAGATAAAGTAAGATTACTTTTAACGAGTCTGCCATAACATTGAGATGAAGCATTTCCGCTGCTGACATAACAAAGGTTATCATCAAAATATAAAATGAGAGTTTAGAGAAGAACACTGCAAAGCTAAGTTTTTCTGTAATATTGAAAAACTTGAGGAATCCACTCTGTGCTACGATCTGTTCAAGACGTGTTTTTTCAATAAAACGCAGTACAAGATAAGCAACAGTTTTTGCTATAAAATAGCCTATGATCAAGGTCACGAGTGCGGCTGCAATGTTTGGTAGCTCTGAAGTGAGCTTGTTACTTAATACCGTCAGCGGATCCATAAGTGCGATTGAAAAAGCTTGAGTGAGTTCATCCATGAGTGATCCTTGTTATTATGGCACGAGTCTGCCATTATCTTTTTTGATAGTATACATATTTATTTGAGTATGTGCAGTAATTATAGCCAATTTAATGTTATCAAAGCGTATCCTGCTTATGTTAGAATAGTGAAGATTTACCTATTTTGGAGGATGTGATGTTAGATAGAGATTTGATGCAATCAGTGTATGATGAGTTACAAAAACTGCGTATAAGTTTGCTTGAGGTTCGTAATGAGACAGATACAAATGAACTGCGCTATAAGAGTCTTTTAAATTTAAACCAATATCTCAAACTCAGAAGTGATGACTATACTTCATTACAGGAAAAACTTTCTTTACTTTCTCTCTCTTCACTTGGACGTTCTTATTCGCATGTGGCGGCGAGTATCGACACTTTACATGATCAGTTGTGCTGTTCTTTGGGCTATGAAGAAATTTCAAGGGAGTTGATGGAAGAGTTCCATCATCTTTTTATTCAAGATGCTATCAACATTGCATCAGACAATGCAAAAGCACTTTTTGGCGGAAAATCAAGCTCGAAAATGAGTCGTCAAAAAACCTCTTTGATGATAACGCTTCCATCAAACGCGACAGAGGATGAGGGAAAGTTGATACGAAAACTTGCAACTTCTCATGTAGATATATTTCGTATCAATACCGCTCACGACACGCCACAAATCTGGAAAGAGATGGCAAATATTATCACATCAGAAAATGAACATAAAGAAAAGTATGAAAAGATGAAGATCTTTGTTGATCTCGCAGGTCCAAAGATCCGTACAGGAAAGATCAGAAAGATAGATCTTCCACTTGAAGTAGGCAGTAATAAAACTTCAAAAGAGGTCTGGCTTTGCTACAAAGACGAAGAGAGCAGACCCGAAATATTAGACCCAAAAACTTTACAAAAACTTCCAGCACAAATCGTGGTAGATAAACATTTTTTCAAGTCACTCGAAGAGGATTCTTTGATACAAGCTTATGATATGAATAAAAAGACAGCAGTAATTCGTGTGATCGATACTCATAAACATATTGCAAAATGTATGATAGAGAAAAAATTGTTTTTAAATACAAAAAGTCTCTTGATTCACAAGAAAAAAGAGAGTGGAATTAAAAATCTTCAAACGCAGAGTGAACCGATCCGCGTTTTTCTTGATGATCTTGTACGGATCACGCAAAAAGATCTTTTTGGAAGGGCTGGCAGAAAAGATGAAGATGGCAAAAATATTGAATCCGCGCTGATAGGCTGTGGAAGCAATGGCATACTTGAATATGTCAAGTTGGGTGACAAAGTATTTATTGATGATGGAAAATTGGGCTTGGAAGTTGTCGAAATGGGCGAAGATGAGATTACATGTAAGGTTGTTTTAGCCAAAGAAAACGGCGTAGTTATCAAAGAGGAAAAAGGGATCAATTTTCCAAGCAGCTATATTAAAACTGCCGCTCTCACTGAACTTGATAAAGAAAATTTACTTGAAGTGATCGGCTTTGCAGATAGTCTGAGTATCTCATTTTGTCAAAGCGCCGAGGATGTGAAAGAGCTCCAAGATCTGCTCAAAGTTCACAATAGAGAAGATATCGGGATCATCGCAAAGATAGAAACAAAACAGGCGGTGGCAAATATGCCAAGTATCTTAAAACAGCTCTTAAAATCCAAAAATAGCGGCGTCATGATAGCGCGCGGCGATTTGGCCATAGAAGTGGGATTTGAAAATCTTCCACACATTCAAGAAGCACTTTTAGATATCTGTGACGCGGCGCATATGCCAGTCATCTGGGCAACTCAAGTGCTTGAAAGTAAGATGAAAAACAATCTTCCAAGCCGCGCTGAGGTCACAGATGCCGCGATGTCCAGCCGCGCGGAATGTGTGATGCTCAACAAAGGCGCTTTTACTTTTGATACCATCGATGTACTGACATCTATCTTACATGACATGCACTCGATATTTAAAAAAAATAAACAGCTGTTAAAAAAAGAGACGATATGGAATAGCTAAGACGATCATAATCTTAAAGAAAAAATAAAGTTTCATATTATGTTGTTTTTTTATACAACTAATATAAAAAATTGTTATAGTTAGTTAATTTTTTTTAGTTATCATTACCTTAGTCGACTTTTAAAATTAAGTGGAGGAGCAGATGGAAAAATTAAATAATATTACTCA
This sequence comes from Campylobacterales bacterium, assembly GCA_038205935.1. Classification (GTDB taxonomy): domain Bacteria; phylum Campylobacterota; class Campylobacteria; order Campylobacterales; family Sulfurimonadaceae; genus Hydrocurvibacter. The sequence continues at coordinate 48,780 of JBBRBK010000006.1, read as the reverse complement.
TTATCAGAAACTACTGAAAGCTCCTTATCAACTTATAGCGATTATGGTGTTGGTAGCTCTTGTTATAACGAATGTATCTATTTACAGTTTATACAAGATAGGGTTTGAACAGCAAGAAAAACGTTTAACTGAGATTGTTAATAGTCAAGCCGTGATGATCGATATGATGATCGATTATCAGATTCAAATGGATCATATCAACTCTCCTACAGATGCAATCTCACAAGCTAAAATAGAGATTTTAGATAAGCTTATATATGCACATAAAAAGTTTGTAGGTTTTGGAAAGAGCGGTGAATATACTTTAGGAACGCTTGATAACAACAAAATAGCATTTTTACTTCGTCATCGTCATACTGAAAAGGGCAGAATAGTCTCAGTGCCGATTGTTTCTGGATTAGCCGCGCCGATGCGTATGGCACTAAAAGGTGAAACGGGGACTATTGTCGGGCTAGATTATCGCGGTACGGAAGTCCTTGCAGCGTATACACCGATTAAGCATTTTAAATGGGGAATCGTCGCTAAAATAGATATAGCAGAGATTCAGGCTCCATATATCCAAGCTGCAATCTTTGGATTTTTTATCAGTATTATAGTAATGACAATAGGCGGTTTTATCGTTATATTTTTCACTCAGCCTCTTCTTGGCGAGATTGAAAAGAGTAGACTATATTATCGTATGCTGTTCGATGAATCGTCTATCAGTCTTGCTTTGACAGATATGAAAGGTAAGATGTTAGATGTTAATCCTGCATTTTTAAAATTGATCGGTTATGAACTTTATGAGATATTAAATATGACATACTGGGAACTTACACCTTTAAAATATACAGATCAAGAACAACAACAGTTAAGGTCACTTGCACAGAAAAATCATTATGGACCTTATGAAAAAGAGTATATTCATAAGGATGGGCATCTTATCAATGTGAGACTCTCAGGATGTTTATTACAGCGTGATAACGAGAAATATATCTGGTCAAACATAGAAGATATTACAGAAAAAAAACATTATGAGATAGCGTTGAAAGAAGCATCTCTTGTCTTTGAACATACACATGAAGGTATTGTGATATCAGATGCAAAAAATAATATAGTACGAGTTAACGGTACATTTACAAAAATTACGGGTTTTACTTTGACCGAAGCTCTTGGACAAAATCCTAGTTTTTTACAATCGGGTACTCATAATGAAAAGTTTTATAAAGAGATGTGGGATGCTATCGATACCAAGGGAACATGGTATGGAGAGATCATAAACCAACGTAAAAATGGTGAGAATTTTACGGCATTGCAAAGTATCACTTCTGTAAAAGATGATGAGGGGATAGTAAATGGCTATGTGTCTGTATTCTCAGACATTAGTGATCGTAAGAAGTATGAACTTTCCCTTGCACATTTGGCTAGTCATGATATCTTGACATCACTTCCAAACAGGATGAACTACTATGATAATCTGAACAAAGCGATTCAGATGGCAAAAAGAGGTCAATACAGAGTAGGTGTATTTTTTATAGATTTGAATCATTTTAAAGAGGTAAATGATAGCTTAGGACATGAAGCAGGGGATCATCTTTTAAAAGAGGTTTCTGATCGTCTTTTATTATGTGTGAGAGAAGAGGATACGGTTGCAAGACTCGGAGGTGATGAGTTTGCAATTATACTGACTGAAATAAAAGAGGCTCAAGATGCCGTGAAAATAGTTCAAAAGATAATACAAATCGTAGAAAAATCATTCTATATAAATGAACATTTCCTATCGCCATCGCTTAGTATAGGGATAAGTATCTATCCAGAAGATGGAGAAGAAAGTGGTATATTGTTAAATCATGCAGATCAGGCTATGTATAGTGTCAAGCAAAATAGAGAGAAGAAATATGAGTTTTATAAAGAGTTAATTTAACGCTTTTGATAGCTCTTTTATAATATCATTTTGTCTATATTCACAGTGCTTATACCCTCAAGGGGTACTCACGCATATAAGGAGATTTCAATGGTAAAAGTTGCCGCTATTCAGATGAGTATGAGCGAAGATAAAGGCTCAAATGTACAAAAAGCTGTTCGATTAACAAGAGAAGCCGCTAAAAATGGCGCAAATATCATTTTACTTCCAGAGCTTTTTGAAGGTTTATATTTCTGTAAAGATATGGATGAAAAATATTTTTCATGGGCGCAAGAGAGAGAAGGTCATCCACTTTTAAAAATGTTTTCTGTTTTGGCTAAAGAGCTTCAAGCGGTTCTTTTCGTAAGCTATTTTGAAAAAAGCGGGAATGAGTATTTTAACTCGCTTGTTGTTATGGACGCTGATGGTCGTGAGCTTGAAAATTACCGCAAGACACACATTCCAGATGGCCCGGGATATGAAGAGAAGTTTTATTTTAAACCCGGAAACAGTGGTTTTAAAGTGTGGGATACAGCTTATGGACGCATCGGAGCTGGCATCTGCTGGGATCAGTGGTTTTGTGAGACGGCTCGTGCTTTGACACTCAAAGGTGCAGAACTCATTTTTTATCCCACAGCCATTGGAAGCGAACCTGAGATACATGTAGACTCAAAAGATCACTGGCAAAGAGTTCAGATGGGACATGCTTCTACAAATATCGTTCCGGTAATCGCGGCAAACAGATATGGAAAAGAAGATGGGCAAAGCTGTTCACTCAACTTTTTTGGCAGCTCTTTTATGACTGATGCCTCAGGCGCTAAGATAGCAGAAGCAAGTCGTGACACAGAAGAGATACTTTACGCTGAGTATGACTTGGAAAAAAATAGAGAGTTTCAGCACTATTGGGGACTCATCCGAGACAGACGTCCTGCGTGTTATGGGGATTTGGTCAAAGGTTAAATTCTCCCGCATAAGCGGGAGGAAGAGTTTATCTATTTAGTATTAGTTGCGCATCTTGATCTTGAAGATAAAGTGGGTGATATGGCCCAACAGGAAGTGTTGAAACTAATCTTACATTTGCAACCCTTGCATATTTTACATAGTCAGCCGCCGCTGTGCTTACAGCAGTTGCAACCGCTTGTACTACTAAGCCTATAAGACTACCGCCACTGTTGTTTCCACCGCTTAAATCTACTACGACAGTTCCACTGTGTTGCCATAGCACTTCTGATGTTTTAGTAGAGACTATTCTTGATTCGACAGAAACGGTGAGACTAGACGCTAGAACCATATAAGAAACATTCCACTTTTTGATCTCTGTAAAAAGAACGGCATCTGCTCCAAAATACTCTTGAAATTTATTCATCGGCATCTGATAAAGAAGTTCAGTGTCATAGACACCCTCTTGTTTCATAACATCGCTGACCATTTCTACAGGGAAAGTATAATATCCCATCTGAGCAAAAGGCATCTCGACTGTTGTCATATAGTACTCTTTTGCTTCGGCATCGGTACTTTCATTCATCGGAGGAAGGATAAGAAGAGATCTTGGTTTTTCTTCATACATCTTAGGATAAGCCGCTCCCTTTGAGATGGTTGCCGGTCCACAACCGCTAAAAAGAAAGAGTGTAAGAAGTAGCGCACTAAAGGCAGTTAAATTTTGAAATCTCATTTTTTATCTCCCTCTTGCGTATGAATCTTTTGAATCATACGGTCCATAAAATGAGCAGATTCTGGGTAAAGAGTTTTTTCTTTCGTGAAATACTCTATAGCTTTTTGGTTATTTCCACTTTTAAGATAGGTATATCCAAGATCAGCGTACAATCCAGGAGCCACTCGCCCTGAAGTACTATCCCCTGCATTTTCTATCGCTTTTTCTAAATTTTGTTTATATTCTAAAGCTGATTGTTCACCCGAATTTTTTTTGTAGTGATAATAGCTATCGCTATAATCTTCATAGTTATACAAAGATTTTGGTTGGCTTGAACACCCAGCCATCAGCACCAGTACAACCGCAGAAGTGATAAGAGTCAGCTTATTTGATAGCTTCATTATTTCACTTCCATTTCTTTGGCAATTCCATCGCCTAAATATATTTCTCTATTGACGATGATGTCATTGTTTCTATACACAGTGACCACATGTTTGCCGGGTTTTACCTCGTACTGATTGTCGCGTCCAGATTTGACGTCAAACTGCGGGGCACCATCAACGGATACTTTGACATCACTCACATTTCCGCTAAAGTAAAGATAAGATTTTTTATCTCCCGTTGCCACGCCCTCTTTATATCCACATCCACTAAGGCCGATTAGAAGTAGTAAAGCTACTATTGATAGTAAATATTTCATTTTTTATCTCCTATTTGTATATAAAGTCCAGAGAAATCTTTTGATGAAAGGGTTGAATTTAGGTTTCCGCTCGTGACTTTGGCAGTAGAAACTTCACTCTCTGGTGTATCTCCCATCGTTGCCGTGATCTCTATAGAGCCTAGTTTTTTGCCAGGAAGTCTCATCATCATATTTGTTTGCGGATTTTTAACCTCTTTGCCTTTTTGGTATACATCAAATCTATCGCCGATTTTGATATTTTGACTTTTTCCACCAGATGTGATGAGTTGTCCATCTTCGTATCCTAAGATATATCCACGCCATGGTTTATCAAGCATATTTTCTATGATATTTGAAGTGAGATCTGAGATGGCGGCATCGATAGCTTTATCGTTGAGTTGTGCATCATAACTGCCTTTTGCACCAACGCCCATAACTGTTCCAGCTTCACTATAAGCCGTTCCTTTTCCCTCTTCAGAGTAGATGATCTGCCCTGTAGAAACATCAACGATACGGATATGGACTTTTGCAAAAGTCTCCTGTTTTTTCACACGGCTGAAAAATCCAACATCACTTGTCTCTTTACGTCCAAACTCTGTGATCGACCCTAAAATAAGATAATCAGCAGAGTTGTCAAGTTGTGCAGAGTGGTTCATCTTGAGCTCTTGCTCAATTTTTGACATATCTGCACGTTCAAGCATGATAAATCTACCAGACTGAAAAAGCTGAGAGGAGAGAATATCCATGGCTTGCTTTCCTATCTTGTCATTATTCTTGTCAATAAAAAAGCTTTGTCCGTATCTAGTTTCATCAGAAAAACGTCCGATGGCAACCTTTCTTTTAAGTCCTGAAGGTTCTTCTTTTTTGATCTGTAATGCTTTACTGACCTGTGGAGCCGAAGCAGTCGGCACATCATGCACTTCTGTTTTTTGCATAGTGGCACAGCCGCTAAAAAGCAAGACACTACATGTAACGAGACTGAGTAGTTTAAATGACATAGCGTAACCTTTTATTATCGAATTTCACATTTTATATTAGTGAAAGATTAGAATATCAAAGGATAGTTTAAAAGTGGCTTTACATGTAAAGAAGTTGGTGGATATTTAAAATAAAAAAGAGGGTTCAAATGTGACGGAGTCACATTTGAGAGGAAAGATTTAGAACTCTACTTGAGCAGTTAGCATATATTGGTTTCCATTTGGAGTAGCAATTCCTGCTGCTGGATCTGTTGCATTGCTTTGGTTATCTCTTGTGATAACGTTTGCAACAAGTTGTACGTTTTTGTTCATATCCCAAGCTGTACCTAGTATGTATGTACGGTCATCATATTTTGTTGCACCAGATGTTACTTCTGGAGTCCAGTTGTCATAGCGTCCAAATAAATGGTATTGGTCTCTGTCACCGCCACGTAGATCGGCATTTATACTATATCCGCTACCAGAGTTTACAGATGGAGTAGCTGTTTTACTAGTATCTGTAGATTTAATGTACTGAGCGCCTACTAAAAGATTTTCTGTATTAAATACTGAGTGCACACCTAGATATTTAAGATCAGTACCATCTGTATATCTTTTAGTATTTTCTTTTCCAAAAAGTGAGATATCCCAAAAAGTCTTTTTAGAATCTCTACCATCTACACCAAGAACGTGAACAGTGGCTCTTGCTTCATAAGCCATACCCATACTTCTATTAACATCTGTTGGTTGATTACTATTATAACCCTCACCGTTAAAGATACCTACTTCACTTGAGAAGTATTTTGTATTTGTTTTGAAGTTTACACCACGGTCTGAAGAAGCTTGTAATCTACCACCGTTATTGTGCTCAGAAAATGTCTCTAGAATATTTCTATAATCCCAACCATTGTGCTCTTCATAATCTAACCAAGTAGTATGAGCGATACCCGCTTCTAAACCAGTGTATGGAAGAATATCATTTAAGTAAAGAAACGCATATTTGATACGCATACCTTGATTTCCATTTGTTGAGCTGTCATTGTATGTATCTAAAGTAATACGGAAGTAGCTTTTTGGATCTTGCAAAAGGTGTGCTTTTACTTGAAAATATGCACGGCGTAGTTCAAATTGGCTAACGTCAGGTTTTAAAGTACTATTTGCTCTATAATCTGTATTTTGGTAACCAGCATAAACTAACATACTAAAGTCAAGTTTATCAGTTTTTGAGAACCATGGTGTAGATTTATCTTCTATTGCAGTACGACCATCAGCCGCTTGAGTAAAAACTTGACCATTTGCGTCTTGGTATAATTTAACATCTGAAGCAGATGCAACTGTAGCGATTGATAATGCAACTAATGTTGATAATACGATTTTTTTCATGTTTACTTTTTCTCCTGTTTTTGTTGCTGACATTTTAAAGCGAGATGATTACATAACGGTTACGATTATCTATCTGTTTACTTCTTATTTGGAATCTGTTTTCTTTGTGTGAGTAGCTATGAAAATGCTTACATGCGAAGTGCCCTGCGGGTGTAAGCGTCACAAATGCTGGAACTCTTTTTGCTATACTTATTCAATATACCTAAACAGAGGGAATGATGGAAGTTGTACTGCAGAACAACCTTATCTTGATTCGTACCAATTTTAGAACCCTCAATCAAAGCTGGATGCGAGAGTTCTTAACCTTGCATTCAAAAAATATGCTTTTTTTACCTCGTGCTGTTTTGATATTTAAAGATCAATCTCTCTTTGATAGTAGAAAACAGTTTTTAGATACACTCAGCCATTTTTACGCCGAGATAAATGATTTCTGCCAAATGTTCTATAAAAAATCACTGCTTAAACTTTCAAATACACCTATTAAAATAGAGCTTGTAAGTATGCAAGAGATCCAACATGTAAGTGTTGAACTTTATGCAAGAGACAGATATACCGTAGATATCTCGCTTTTTTATCCAAACTCTTGGGTTATGAGTTATCTTAAAAGTCAGCTTGGAATGCATATAAAAGCATCTACTGAGAGTTCTCTTGTTGTGGATGTCAGTCATCCAAAAGCAAAAAAAAGACTCGAACGCGCATTAAGCAGACGTCATGTCTTACATTATGAGATCCAATACAGATATGACAGTAACTTTATGCAGCGTCTTTATAGCGGTTTTTGTATCTCTGATTATGGAGATAACGAAGATGAAAGTATTGAAAAGATGATGAGTTTTTACAGTGTGCTTGGATGCCCCGTAGGTGCGTCCAAAGATCTTATCAAACAAAGCTACAAAAAACTCGCCCGCGTGTATCATCCTGATCGCATCTATTGTGATAGTCCAAATATGGTCGGGCATTATACGCAGAAATTTCAGATGATCCAAGAAGCTTATAGTGCATTAAGAGTTGTTAGTTAGGAAGTAAAAATCCCTCGTTAAGGTCCGCTGATGAGATATTTTTTAGTAAAATGGAAAAATCCTCCGCGCTGTAAAGTGCGAGCGTAGGACTTTGCATCTGCAATAACTCTTTCGAAAAGCCACGTTTAGCAAAAAATAAAATCTTACTTGGTAATATCTCAAGGCGTGTACATTTATCCATAAGTTTGTGCAACTCTTTTTTATTTATTTTATGATTTGTCCATTTACATTCGCCGACATAGATTTTTTGACTTTTAGTGATAGCAAGAAGATCGATCTCTATATTTGCATCCCAGTAACTTCCACTTGTGATGATCTGATCATCTCTTGTGTAGTAATCAAGTAGCAATTCTGAAAGTTCTTCAAAAACCAAACTTGTATAACTATGCTGATGAATTTGAAATCTTTTGATAACATTTTCATAGATTCCTTTTTGAATCTCTCTTGCGTACGGATAGATAAAGTAAAACCAAAATCTGATAAAGGGTTTTGTGAAACGCATCTTGTGTGAAATACGGTGCCTTGCATCTTCACGCTTGAGCTTCTGGTTTGGATGCAGTTCTCTTGGATCTTTTTCTCGTGAGCGTTGCATCTCTAATATATGATTATTTTGTAGATAATCAACCGCTGCGCCGCCGTTTTTATTGTTAAGTCCCGCTCTATTAAACGCTTTAAATAAACGTCTGTCTCCAGTTGCCAATGCATGCAGCAAACGTGCGTATTGTGGCTCATCAAGAGAAAGAGCTGAAAGTTCGTTGTGAAGGTGTCCGTAGTTGTCGAGGATCTCTGAGATGATGAGTTCTTCTGGGGATTTGTCCATATCGACTCGCCATCCAAGACCTCCAAAGATGGAAAAGTACTCTATCTGCTTCTCCATGTCATCTGGATAGTGTCTAGCAAAAAATGATCTGAACTGTTCTAAGAGCATCGCACCTCAATCTTGATTCTTCTAAATTTTATTGTAACGAATATAGTATAATATTTTTATGATTTTTATGATGAAAAAAATGGCATATCTGGTTTTGATGCTTCTTCTTATCTCTATTGTTTCTTTTTTGGCTATTCACATTGCACCAAACAGTTTTCTAGGTGCAGGCGAACTCAATCCCAACATGACAGAAGCGGCTATTGCCAAACTCAAAGCCGTTTATGGCCTAGATAAACCGCTATTTATTCAATACTTTGAGTGGATGAAAAGTCTACTAACATTGCATTTTGGAGTCTCTTTTGTGAGCGGAGAAGATGTGAGCAGTGAGATCGCAAAACGCATCCCAGTAACACTTTTTATGAATTTTTTCTCTTTGATCGCTGTGTTTGTATTATCCATTTATCTTGGGGTCAAAGCGGCTATTTTCAATGGGCAAAAGAGCGATCATCTTATCCGTCAGTTTTCTTTGTTTTCTTTTTCTATGCCCTCTTTTTATCTTGCACTTTTATTTATTATCCTTTTTAGTGTCAATCTTGGTTGGTTTCCCTTCTCGGGACTGCACTCCATAGAGCCAAAAGTGGGAGTTGCAAATTATCTTGATATGGCTTGGCACCTTGTTTTGCCAATTGGAGTCATGATATTTGTGGGAGTCGGGAGTATGGTTATTTACATCCGTTCTTTGACTTTAGAGATACTCAAAAGTGATTATTATTTCTTTGCAAAGGCGCGAGGGCTAGACGAGAAAGTAATCCTCAGACGTTACATTTTGCCAAATCTTTTACCGCCAGTTGTGACACTTCTAGGACTTTCTCTTCCTGGGCTTATAGGTGGAAGTGTGATTTTGGAGTCGATCTTTGGGATTGATGGAATGGGAAGATTTTTCTATCTCAGTGCTATGAGTCGAGATTATCCCGTCATAATGGGGATTTTGATGATTACGGCATTTTTAACACTTTTTGGAAATATGATCGCAGATATGATACTACTAAAACTCAATCCATATGCAAAACGCTCTTAAGAGTTTTTTATCTTTTTAAGTCCCTCTTTACATCTTTTTTGCAGCGGTTTTCTGTAAAAAATTTCTATCCATTTTTTCAAAAAGTAGGCTTTAAAACCTTGGATTTTAACAAAATCCATAAGCTCTCCGCATCCATATTTCCCTCCAAGAGATGCAAAAAATCCTTTAATCCTGATACTTTTTATTTTAGGTTCGCTATTTGAGAGAATTCTTTTAATATTGGAAGCGACATAATCAGCACTCAGTTCTGCAGTTTGCGCCGTTGGCGGCAAAGGTTTTTTACTCATAGGATCAAATAAAGCGGCATTGTCGCCGATGGCAAAAACATTTTTATGTTCTTTGAGTCTGAAAAACTGATCAACTTCAAGTTGCTCTTTTTGATTTTTTGCCACTTGCATCTTTAAAATCAGATCGCTTGGAGTGATTCCAGCCGTCCAGATAAGAAAGTTCATTGCGAGCTTTTCTCCATTGTTGAGCCAGAGGGCATCTTTACTTACTTTTACAACGCGAGCTTTTTTAATGATCTTGATTTCGAGTTGGTTTAATCTTGCCTCAGCATTTTCCTGCATGAAAGGTGAGTTGGAAGCTAAAAGTGTTTGGGTTGAGCTCACAAGTGTGATACTGATACCAGAACACAAATAGCCTGTATCTTTGTAAAACTCTCTTGCATAGTTTGCCATCTCAGCGGCTATTTCCACGCCACTAAGTCCGCTGCCGGCGATAACGATGTTGAAGTTTGAATCGAGTGAGCACTTCCCTTCATTTTCTATCTTTTTATAAATAAAATACTCAAATTTTTGTTTAAAAAGTAAGGCGTTTTCGAGAGATTTGATGCCGTGAAAATTTTCTCGTAATCCTTCGATGGAGCTGGGCATAAGCGTTTGTCCGCCACTGCTAAGGATAAGAAAGTCATACATGTAACGGTTTGTTTGCGTTACAACTTTGTTATTTGTAAAATCAACACGTAACACCTCTTCGTGGATAAAAGTCACATTAGAAAAACTAGAGCAAAAAGTGTAAAGATCGATGGCAATGTCTGAGAGAGTAATCTGGCTGGCGATATAATCATAAACATCAGTTTGAAGATAGTGATAAGAGTTTCTGTCGATAAGTAAGAGTTCGATATCTTTACATGTAGAGAGCTGTATTAATGCTTTGATACCACCATATCCAGCGCCAACAATAATGATTCTTTGCTTATTCATAATCTCACCTCGTGGATATGATTATACATCAAAACTATTTCAAGAAAAAAGATATAGAGGAAGAAAAAGAGGCTTTACATAGAAGAATCGCTTACATGTAAAAGCTTACATGTAAGGAGTTGTTACCTTTATATTTGTTGATTTAGTTAAAGAGAGCTTGAAGTGCGTCAACACCATCTTTTTGTTCGCTCTCTATTCCCTCAGCCGATGAACCGCTTTCAACAAGCTCGATAGCCATACCTGTAAGCATAGAAGCAAGACGGATATTGATACCGCTTTTTCCGATTGCTTTACTTTTTTGATCAGCCGGAAGCGTGATGATAGCTTTCTCAGCTTCACCTTTTTCATTTCTTTGTATCTCAATGTGAGAGATAATAGCCGGACTCATAACACGAGCCACGAAAAGTTCAGGAATCGTTGTGTACTCGATACAGTCGATATTTTCACCCATAAGCTCTTCACTTACAGCGTTGATACGAACACCTCTAACTCCGACTGTTGCACCAACCGCATCAACTTGAGGATGCATACTCATCAGTGCGATTTTTGCGCGATCACCTGGGATACGAGCCGATTTTTCAACGATAACGATTCCATCAGCAATCTCAGGAACTTCCATCGCTAAAAGTTGCTCTAAGAATTTTGGAGATGTGCGAGAAAGCTCGATTTGAATGCCGTTTGTTTTGTCAATGTTGACACGGCGAACAAGCGCTTTAAGCAGATCTCCAACTTTAAATTTCTCACCCTTAATACGGCTTTTCATAGGTAATATAGCACGCACTTCATCTATGTCAATATAGGTGTTTTGGTCACCATCTACAAGCGTGACTCGGCCTGTTACGATTGTGCCGATTTTTGAGTTATATCTTGTATAGAGTTCAGTTTCTACAAGTTTTTGTATATGATATTCAATCTCATTATGAAGTTTACTAGCTGCAGTTCTGCCATAATCTTCAAGCGCATGATCGATTTGTAGTTGATCTTCAAGTTCTGCATCTTCATCAAGTTTAAGAGCGTCGCTCAGTGAAATAAATCCACCGCTAAGTTCTTCATCTTCAAGTCTTTTATCCTCATCTGCAACAACGATAATTGTTTGATAAAGGTGCATTTTTTTTGTTTTAGTGTCAATTTCTGCTTCAAAAGTGAATTTATGATTTATAACGCGTTTAGCAGTTTGTACAAAAGCTGTTTTGAGTGCTTCAAGCACATTTGCAGGCTGAAGACCTTTTTCGTGAGCAATAGCATCTACGATATCTAAAATTTTTTCCATAAGTATCCCTTGTTTAGGTGGCTTTCATAAAAAATATTAAGTTAAAAATGGGGTTTCTTTTTATGAAGAGTGTGATTATAGCAAAACAAATTTAAAAAATGTTTTAACTTGGTCTTGTGCTTAATCGAATATTTATTGAACTTTTAATATAATGCACGCAATTATATAGATGAGGATAAATCATGGAATTAAAACTAGCTCGTGTTGAGATCGACCAAAAGCCGAAAAAAATAGATCTAAAAAAGATCGAAGAGAGTGCAGCAAAAGAGGGATCAATCATATTTTACTTTGATCGTGAAAATTCACATAAAGATCTTTTGGCATTGCAAGATCACATCGAAGCAAGCGGAAAAAGTTTTTATATGCGTGAAGTGAAATACGGCCTTGCTGATAACGAGTACATGTATGAAGTTCACATACTGGCATAAGGGTTAAAATTTGAGTAAAAAACTTTATATTGAAACTCTTGGCTGTGCGATGAATGTTCGTGATTCTGAGCATATGATTGCAGAGTTAAATGAAAAAGATGATTATGTCTTAACGGATGATTCAAAAGAGGCAGATCTTATTCTTATTAACACTTGTTCAGTTCGTGAAAAGCCTGTACAAAAGCTTTTTTCAGAACTTGGTGTTTTCAATAAAAGTAAAAAAGAGGGTGCAAAAATAGGTGTGTGCGGATGTACCGCGTCACATTTAGGTAAAGAGATTCTCAGACGTGCACCTTATGTGAACTTTGTTTTGGGTGCAAGAAATGTTTCACGAATCAGTGAAGTTTTGCATAAAGATAAAGCAGTCGAGATCGACATCAATTATGATGAATCCGATTTCGCCTTTAAAGATTTTCGTTCATCCACTTATAAAGCGTATATCAATATCTCTATTGGTTGTGACAAAGCGTGTACGTTTTGTATCGTTCCAAAAACTAGAGGCGATGAGATCTCTATTCCTACAGATTTAATCCTTAGAGAGTGTGAAAAAGCTGTCATAAATGGAGCTAAAGAGCTCTTTTTACTTGGACAGAATGTTAACAATTATGGTCGCCGTTTTAGTGGTGAACATGAAAAAATCAACTTTACAGAGCTTCTTCGCCGTATTTCAAAGATCGAAGATTTAAAGCGTATCCGTTTTACCTCTCCACATGCTTTTCATATGGACGATGAGTTTATAGAAGAGTTTGCCAACAATCCTAAAATATGTAAATCGATGCATATGCCTCTTCAAAGCGGTTCAACAAAAGTCTTAAAAGATATGAAACGCGGGTATTCGAGAGAATGGTTTTTAAACCGTGTAGAGAAATTGAAATCTATGGTTCCTGATGTGGGGCTTAGCACTGATATCATTGTCGCTTTCCCTGGAGAGAGCGATGAAGATTTCGAAGATACAATGGATCTTGTACGCCAAGTGGGTTTTGAACAGATATTTAGTTTCAAATACTCTCCTCGTCCACTCACTGAAGCTGCAGAATTTACAAATGTCGTAGATGAAGAAGTAGGTTCAGAACGTCTTTATGCTTTGCAAACACTCCAACAAGAGATTTTGGATAAAAAAATCGATGCACAGCTTGGATGTGTTCATGAAGTTTACTTCGAAGAGTTACGTCCAGATGGTTATGTGTCTGGCAGAAGTGACAATAATTATCTTGTGAAAGTCAAAGGAAGTGAAGAGCTTTTGGGAACTTTGGCAAATGTCAAAATCAACAAAGTCGGCAGAGCCTCTTTAATCGGCGAGATCGTTTGAGAGTGTTATGAAAAAGCGGATTTTAAGAGGATTGGCTTTGGTTGTTGTACCATTTGTCGGAATGCTTTTAATGCGCTTTATTTACCTTACAAACAGAAAAATCTTCAATCTTCCAGAAAATATTCCCTCAGAACCTGTCGTTTTTGCTTTTTGGCATGGCGATCTGCTTATGCAACCCTATCTTTATTATCAGTTTCGTAAAATTCCTAAAGCCAATGTGCTTATCAGTGATCATTTTGATGGCTCTTTGATATCAAAAGTAATGGAGTATTTCAAACTTGGAACAATAGCTGGTTCCACAAACCGCAACGCCGCAAAGGTGTTGATACAGGCGATAAAAAGTTTAAAAGAGGGTTATGATATCGGCATCACACCTGATGGCCCCAAAGGCCCGCGTTACAGTGTGGGAGATGGGATCGTTGTGATGGCTCAGAAAACTGGAGCTAAAGTGATTATTTATAACTGTAAACCTTCAAGTTATTGGCAGTTAGGAAGCTGGGATAAGTTTGTCGTCCCAAAGCCTTTTGGGACTTTGGAATTTTTTGCAAGTGAACCTATTGATTTAACTGGTTTGAAAATGGAAGAAGCAAAAAAGCTGATTCAAGAGAGAATGATGCAACATGTCGTATAAACTCTTTTGGTTGCTTGGCAGTTTTTTGTTGCTGTTTCAAAGAGCCTTAAAAGACAAGTATATGAAAATCAATGAAAAAATCTCCTCTTCAATATAAAAAAGATTTTTTAATCTATCTCGAAAAAGTAAGAGGCTACTCCGATCTAACGCTTAAAACATATGATGAGGTTTTAAAAGAGGCCTTATTATATATAGAGATAGAAAAAAAATCTTCTACAACTATTTTTAATCTTATGCCTTATCGCATCCTTATTGCTTCTTTAAAACAAAAAACTATAGCTAAAAAGTTGAGCGCTATTCGCTCATTTTCGGAGTTTTTGATCACTCAAGGCGAACATATTACACTCAAAGCAGATGATAGTATAAAAGTACCAAAAACACTTCCAAAACCGATCCCGCATGAACACATTATGGAAGCACTCAGCCACGCAGATAAAGAGGAAAGTTTAGTTGTAATTATGCTTTATACGCTTGGCCTTCGTATTTCAGAACTGAGTGGTTTGAGAGTTGATGATATCAGTTTAGAGTGGATTCGTGTTGTTGGAAAAGGAAATAAACAAAGAGATATTCCACTTCTTTCATCAACTGCCAAACTTTTAGAAGCTTATAGAGATGAGAGAGCGCCTAAAACATACCTTTTTGAAAAAAATAGCCAAAAATTAAGCGAAAATAGTTTAAGATATACGATTACTAAGGTGTTTGAGCGGGTCTCTTTAAAAGTCACTCCGCACCAGTTACGTCATTCTTATGCGACGGCACTTTTAAATAATAATGCGAGAATTGTCGATGTTAGTGAACTCTTAGGTCACTCGTCTATGGCGACGACGCAGATATATACAAAACTTGGAAGTGCGCTAAAGATGCAAAATTACAACAAGGCTCACCCGTTGTGCAAGGAGATGAATGATACTTTCTAAGATAATGCATGGCCTGTATTTGAAGATATATATTAGTATTGTTGCATCAAGCACGAAGACTCATGTGAGCATTCATACTTTAAAGGGAAGTAAAGTTAAAGATACTCGAGTGAAGGTCTTTGAGGGCGAAGAACTTTCACAAAATATGCTTTCTTTTATCCACTCTTTTAAGTCTGAATCACCTTTTTCATATATCTCTTTTCTTGATTATTCTTTGCATCAGGGTGCTATTCCTACTTGTAAAGTGGATGAGTTCTTAAAATCAAGTGACAAAGATACATTTACAACACTTTGTTATGATGGTTGGAGCAGTTATACATCGAAAATCGATCTCGGTATATTAGAGAAAAAGTATAGCTCTTTGGGACTGGATTTTGTATTTTCACCTTTTTGTATTATAGAAAATTTTTTCAAAGATAAAATAGTGATGCAGGCAACACTTTATGTGTTGATTCAAGATGAGAGTATGAGTATTGCAGTGTTTGAAGATTCAAAACTGAAATATGCAGAGTTTGCAGATGTTGAAAATGACAAACTTGAGAGCGAACTTATAATGGGTGATGAAAAAGCCGAACTTAATTTTGATGATGATCAGATGTCTATTAATCTTGAAGATGTTGATGTTGATGATGGTTTTAATGATCTTGATGATTTGACAAATATACAAGACCTTGATTCTATGGATGAGTTTGAGGACTTTACAGAGATAAAAGTTGGGGATAAAGAAACAAGAGAAGATCTTGTGAGTGCGAAAAATGAAGAGCATAGTGCTGGATTCAACGAAGAATATAAACGTTTTAATGCAATAAAAAATGCACTGAACACTTACTACACAGATGAAAAATATGAAAATAACTTTATAGAATCGGTTTATATCGCCGCCGCATGTAATGTAGAGAATGCCTTGAAAAACTATCTTGAAGAGGAGCTTTTTTTAAAAGTATATGTGCGTCAGGTAGATATATCCAGTGAAGTATTTGACTTGGCAAAGAGGGAAAAAATATGACCAGAAGTTATATAAAACCTAAATCAAAACAAGTGATTTCAGATGAGATGCAGCTTGTTTTACTTTTTTTTACCATCTCAATCACGATGCTTTTTTTAACGTATGGTTTTTTAAAACTAAAAATTTACACTTTTGGAGAGAGTATTGTAAGAATTGAAACGAAAAAAGTTGAGTTTAAAAATTCAACACTCAAAATGCAACATCAGATACGCATCATAGAGCAAGAAAGTGATAGAGCTGAGAAGGTTGTGACTGAAAATAGTGTTTTAAAAGAGAGTGTTAAAAACCTTTTTGATCTTGTTCCTGATCGTATTACACTCTCAGAGGTACAACTCAATAAAAATTCTCTAGTTATGAAAGGTACGACACCAAGTAAAGAAGTATATGAATTTTTGCTCCAAGCACCTTTGCGCTCGATATTTAACAATACTTACACAAGTTTTTATCAAGCAGAGAATGGTTGGCTTAGTTTTGTTTCGACAAACACACTTGATGATGAAGAGTTACTAAAATGAAATCTATGAAAATGTCCCGTCAAAGTGTATATCTGCTGTCTATCACGATATTTTTACTTATTTTTGTATTTTTATTTGCATTTTTTGTTTTGATTCCATCAGGTCAGGAATACAGACTTGCACGTAATGAGACTAACAAACATGCGGCTGAACTTAGTCAGTTTGAACAGCTCAATGATGATACGCATGGTCAGCTAAAGTCTCTTCAGGAAAAACATAAAAATGTCGTGAATGCTTTTGCTAACAATTTTAACCAAGCTAAATTTATAGCAGAAAATAAAAAATATTTTCAAAATCTAACACTTTCAAAACTCACAAAAGTTGATAGACAAACGCCATTTGATCTTTATGAAGTGAATGCGACGTCCAAGATAGATTCACCTGTCGTTTTTTATAACTTTTTAGATAGTTTAAATAAGGCAAACTGGATCATAGGCGTCAACTTTCCTATCCATTTTCAAAAAGAGGGAGAGTTTATCGTTTCATCTTTTACGATGCGTGTTTATAACCTTAATGATGATATCAATGAAAGTACTGTGAAGGTAAAAAAAGAGAATTTATCTGTACCAGCGCCCCTAAAAGTAGACGTAAATCTTACAGAAGAATGATCTCTTCTAAAAGTTCTTGATTTAAAAAAAGATAAGGGCGCAGTTTTGCGGGAATCTTTAAAAATCTGCACTTCTCTTTGAATTCTTTATCCATGCTAACATCCAAAAGATAGGGCGCTATGAAAATTTGCGTCTCCGTCTTGGCAACAACAAACTTTCTTGACACGACACACTCATCATTCTCTTGTATTTCATCTCTTACTTTAGAACTTATCATAACCCCTAGACGTTTCAATATTTTGTCTATATGGTAGAGGTCATTTTTATCGTTTTTTGTTTTTTTAAAGCTGTAGAATTCTTTTACATGCATAAGCTCTATATCTTCAATAAGCGTTTCATTATCTTCATCCATATACTGAAAACTTTTTTTGATTCCCTCTTTATATTTTTCTAAAAGAGGCGTTACATGCAAGTGACGAAACTCATTTCTTTTAATATTAATATCCTGATTTGTCTCATCTTCAAACCATCTTTTATCATTCATTTTGAGGTAATCAATAAGCTCAGATTTACTTACATGTAAGAGTGGACGTAAAAGTTTGTAGCCATCTTTTTGCGTCATTTTTGAGAGAGAGTTGAGTTCTGCACAACCCGCACCTTTGCATAGTTGCATAAAAAACCACTCAAGTCGGTCGCCAAGATGATGGGCAGTTAACAAGTGTTCATATCCAAAATTAAGGATAAGTTCTTCAAAAAAATCATAGCGAATCTTTCGAGCATTTGCTTCAAAGTTTGTAGCTATTTCATCCGCTTCAAAAAGATAGCAATTCTTCTTACATGTAAGCGCCAATTCTTGTGCATAAGAAACCTCTGCCTTGCTTTGCTCGCGCACAGCATAATCAACAATGGCGATATCAAAAGGGATCTCATTTTTTAGCAAGAGGAAAAATAAAGCGGTAGAATCCGCCCCGCCTGAAAAGGCAAGAAGGTTTTTGGAACTTTTTAAAAGGGCAATATCTTCAAGATTAAGCATTGTTCACAGTACATAAAAGTTTTGTGCCAGCGAGTGAAGTGATAGTCGCACTATAGATTTTACCAAACTCAAGCTCTGCGTCAAGTTCTCTATCATTAACATAAAGTTCGCCATCAATATCCGGCGCCCAGAGAAGTTTTCTTGCACTAAGAAAATATTCGCTCTCTTCACTCTCGCCATCGATAATGAGTTCGACAGTTTTACCGACTTCTAATTCTAAACTTTTGATTTCACATGCAGAAGCAATTTTCCCAAGGATTTTTGCGCGTTTTTCGATAGTTTTTTTATCTATCTTGTCGCTCATATCGTACGCAGGAGTTGTTTCTTCATCTGAGTAACTAAAGATATTCATTCTATCAAAACCAAAAGATGCGGCAAATTCACACATCTCATCAAACATTGCTTGCGTTTCATTTGGATGCCCGACGATGAAGCTCGTACGAACAAATGAGTTTGGAAGCGCCTTCATAGCGTTTAAAAGTTCGATAGTTTTCTCTTTGCCAAAACCGCGTTTCATCATACGAAGCATCTCATCGTTGATGTGTTGGATTGGCATATCAAAATAGTTGTGGAAGATTTTCGATTTTCCAATGTTTTGGATCAGTTTAAGTGAAGTTGTAGATGGATAAAGATACAAGATTCTCGCACTTTTTACACCCTCAATAAGCTCGATACGGCTGATAAGAAGTGAAAGTCCGTCAATGGTCTTTTTGTCTCGTAAGTATGAAGAGCTGTCTTGAGAAACAAAGCTAAAATCGTAATACCCTTTTTTCACTAAACCTTCAACTTCTCTTGCAACTGAGTCAAGAGAACGTGAATTGAGCTTGCCTTTAAAAGAGGGAATCGCACAAAAGCTACATACTTGGTTACAACCCTCTGAGAGTTTGATGTATGCGTGGTAAGTAGAACCCGTCACAATACGCTCAGCACCATCGATAAGATAGACTTGTTCTGAAAACTGAGATTTTTTATTTGCCAAAAGCTCATCGATTCTTTCATAATCGCCAACACCCGTAAAAAGGTCAACTTCTGGCATATCCTGAACGAGTTCAGCCTGATAACGTTCGCTCAAACATCCCGCCATAACAAGAAGTGAATCCTCTTTTCTTGCGTCATGAAGATTTAAAATCGTGTTGATTGATTCCTCTTTTGCCGCGTCAATAAATCCACAAGTATTGACGATGATAACATCCGCGTCACTTTGATCTTGGGTGAGTTCATAGTTTTGTAATCGTCCCATCATCACTTCAGTATCGACAAGATTTTTTGTACATCCCAAAGAGACGATGTGTAGTTTTTTGCTCATATTTTTTCACTTTTTAAAAATTTTACCCATCATCTGTACGGATGGTTTCATTAGACGAAATTATATCCAATTACTTCAGCGTTGCATTTATCATTAAATCTTTGTAAGTTTGGGTGGACATAAAAATGAAATCTACTTTGTTAAATATATTGCAAGTTGTAATTGAGCCCTCTGATTAATTATCAAGATTTCAGAGCCAATTTGATAAAATAAAAGAACTACATATCAGAGGTGAAATCCATGCAGGCAAGTTTTTTCGATTACGCATTGCAATATCAAGGCGGTAAAAAAAGTACAAAGTTTCTTTCAGAGATGAAAGAACTAATACCATTCAATGCTATTGAGAGCTTGTTAATCGAAAAAAGTATCTACAAGCCAAATAAAGGGAAGCAAGGACGACAATCAATCCCCGCAAAGATTCTCATAGGAGCTTTGTTTTTACAAAGCTGGTATGGTTTATCAGATCCTCTTACTGAAGAGCTCATCCATGACCGTATCTCTTTTAGAAAGTTTCTTGATATCAAAGAAGAAGATACAATTCCTGATGAGACGACTATCTGTAAATTTAGAAACGCTCTTATAAAAAACAATCTTTTAGAATCTGTTTTCCAAGAAGTTAAAAAGAGTATGACAGAGAAGAACCTCATTCTTAATGAGGGCACATTGGTAGATGCAACACTCATTCATTCAAGCGAGCCTAAGAAAAAAAAAGATGAAACAGGTAAAACTATCTCAAATAAGGCAAATGATGAAGATGCCTCGTACACGTCAAAGCGCGGACGTAAATATCATGGCTATAAAATTCATATCGCGACTGATACAAACAGTATCATCAAAGATGTAATAACGACTACTGCAAAAACTCATGACTCTACACAGTTTGAGACGCTTACAAAAGATGAAACCAAAGCAGTATTTGCTGATAGTGGCTATATGTCCCAAAGCAGGAAAAGAGAGCTAAGAGAAAAAGGTATCTTCAACGGCATAACAGAACGAAGAGTACGAGGACAATCTAAACTAAGAGCTAAACAATCAAAAAACAATACAAGATTCTCAAAAGTAAGAGCACTAGTTGAACTGCCGTTTGCTTTTATCAAAAAACTTATGAAATTTACAGAGACAAGATATCTCGGACTTCATAAAAATAGCCAACATGTGTTTCTAATAGCAGCTGCTTATAATTTAAGGCGAATGCCAAATCTGATGCAAAGGTGCGCATAAGAGAGAGAAAAATAGAAAAAACACACTAAAAGTGATGCTAACGGAGGTTTTTTTGACAAAAAAATAGTTCAAAACTGTAAAAGTTGAAAGTAAATGATTAAAAAAGAGCAATCTTCAAAACAGAGCCATGAATATGACTTTGTTCAGAGGGTTCAATTAATTAGTATACTGTCCCCGGGTTTTTAAATTTTTTGCTATAATAAAAATATTTTAAAAGGTCGTAAATTATGTATTCAAACCAAACATTTAGAAATCCCTCATTTTTAAAAATATTTTCTCATACGAATAGATTTAAACTATCCATAGACTTAATATTACCTACAAATGAGGATAAAATATTAGATTTTGGAACAGGTGATGGTCACATATTAAGAGAAATCAAAATTGTAAAATCGTAGGATATGAACCTTTAGAAAATGAAGAATTACACAACAACTTTATTAATAATAAATCTATTCAGATTACTAACAAATTAGAAAACTTAAACACAAAATTCAATAAAATCACTTGTTTTGAAGTTTTAGAGCATTTAACACCTGAAAATCAAGAAAAAGAACTATCAAACATAATAAACTTATTGGAAGACAATGGCACTATAATTATCTCCGTTCCAATTGAAAAAGGACTTAGCTCTTTACTAAAAAAAATTATTCGTATATTATTAAATCAACAGCATCCAAACACAAGCTTTAAAACTATAATTAAATCATTTTTAAGTATCAATTTTGATAGAGGAAATGAAAGTTATTTACATAGTCATATGGGGTTTTATTATAATGATTTAGAAAATATTTTTGATAAAGTTGAATTAAGCATTCATAGAAAACTATTTTCTCCTATAAAATTTTTAGGCCCTTTAATAAATTCACAAATATTTTATATTTTAAAAAAACGATAAATATACTCCCTACATTAAACTTCTTGAAGACTCTTTTGAGTGCATATATCAGAGTATCTGACCACCTCTGCTTTTTGAGATTGGACAGCTTAATCAGAGATATTTTCTGAAATCCTGAAACAGTGTACTAATTAATTTCATCTTCACTTTTTAAAAATATTTACCATTATCTGTATAAACGGTTGTCTTGTCTAAAATTATATCAAATTCGTATAGATGTTGCCCCTCGACAAAAAACATGATAGACACTCGCGTTCCTCAGATCAATATGATTCTACGGTATATGAAGTTAGCGGAGGCTAGTAAGGTGTCTGCTGTGGAGGGATTTATTGATTTTAAGTTACAATACTCTAAATGAATAGCAGGAGATATTATTATGAGTAATCTCGAAATCATAGAGGAAGCACTTCAACTAAATCCTCAAGATAAATTTTTAATTATTGATGCTCTTTTGAAAAGTTTAGATAAACCAGATAGTGAACTTGATACTATATGGGCTGATGAATCCAAAAAAAGACTTCATTCATATAAAAGTGATAAAACTAAAATAATACCATTTGAAGAAACTTTCAATTAATGCAAATCAACTTTTTATCGATTGCAAAATCTGAGTTAGATGATGCAGTTGCATATTATGATCTCCAACTTCATGGACTTGGCAATAGATATAAGAGCGAAGTAAAATCTACCATTAAACGAATAGCTGTTTTTCCAACTGCATGGGTTGAAGTAAAACCAGAAATTCGAAAATGCATCATGCATAAATTTCCATATAATATTTATTATTCCCTTCAAGACGATGCTATACTCATTTTAGCAATAGCACACCAACACAGAAAACCCGATTATTGGGTAGATAGAACCTAATAAATCTACAGTATACTAATTTTATTTCATCTTCACTTTTTTCATGATTTTTTTACTTTTTAGAAATACTTACCATTATCTTTTAAACGGTTTTCTTCTCTAAGATTGTGTCAAATTCGTACAGATGTTGTTCCTTTATTGATATACTTGCTCTAAAACGGTTGGATCAATCAAA
This sequence comes from Campylobacterales bacterium, assembly GCA_038205935.1. Taxonomy (GTDB): domain Bacteria; phylum Campylobacterota; class Campylobacteria; order Campylobacterales; family Sulfurimonadaceae; genus Hydrocurvibacter. The sequence continues at coordinate 25,935 of JBBRBK010000006.1, read as the reverse complement.
AGGTAATTTTTATGACGAAAAACATGATAGACACTCGCGTTCCCCGTATTATCATTCTTTATTGGATCATTAAGATTGCTTCTACGACGCTGGGTGAGACGGGTGCGGATATGTTTTCTATGACATTTGAGCTTGGATATGCGACGACTATTTTTATCTTTATGGCGATTTTTTTACTCTTTTTAGGGATCAAACTCATCCTCAAACGCTATGAACCTTTGACGTATTGGCTCACTTTTACAGCCACGGCGATTGTTGGTACGGCGATATCGGATTTTATAGATAGAACGCTTGGGTTAGGTTACGCTGTTGGTTCGCTTATACTTATCTCTTTGCTCGGGCTTGTTTTGTATTTTTGGCATAAAAAAGATGGAACTCTTTCTGTGGAGAAGATTTACACGACCTCTTCAGAAATCTACTATTGGATCGCTTTTTTGATTGCAAACACGCTTGGAACGGCGGTGGGAGATTTCTTGGCAGATGATTTGGAGATCGGTTTTATGCAAAGTGCGACGCTTATTTCCATCGTACTTTTGACTTTAGTGGTTCTAAATTATTACACAAAAATATCAAAAATCTTTCTCTTTTGGCTCGCTTTTGTACTTACTCGTCCTTTTGGTGCGACCTTTGGAGATTTGCTGACAAAACCGCTAGATCATGGCGGACTCAATCTTGGAACTATTGGAGCATCTACTTTTTTTGCAGTGGTTTTAGTGTTGGCATTGATTTTAGAGATCAACTATGAGAAGATAAACCATTATAGAAAAAAGGTCATGAAACGCTGATTTATAGAAATAATATCCTATAATTGCGCCATGAGAACACTAATCACACTTTTGGCATTGATGCCTTTATTTTATATCTCCTTTAGATATTCATTTTCGCTTGGTTGGCATTGGCCGAGTGTTTTAAGCACTTTTGTAAGTGAGCATTTTGCTTATGATATCGGCGGAACTCCTGCAGATTTTTGGAAATTTGTCTTACATGTAAGCGCAAAAACCGCTTTAAATTTGTTCATCGTCACCCTTGCAATTAAGCCTCTTTACAATCTTTTTAAGATCAATCTTTTAAAACAGAGAAAACTGCTCGGGCTTTTTGGATTCTTTTATGTGCTCTTACATGTAAGCGTTTTTGTCGGGATTAAACACCATTTTGATGCTCATGAAATCTATGGCGCGATGCAAGAACATCTGTTCTTATGGTTTGGATTTGCGGCATTTTTAATCTTTTTTATGATGGCATTTACTTCGATACCGTTTTTATTTAAACGTTTTGCTTCGTGGCATAAGCTCTTTTACTTTGGTATGGTACTTGTGATGATCCACTTTTTACTTGGTGCAAAAGAGATCTCGATGGATGATATCACCTATGTCGCTGTAATATCGGGACTTTTGTCTCTTCGACTTTTAAAGCGCTAAAATGTTTGATGTCTTGATTTTAGGCGCGGGAGCGAGTGGGTTGATGTGTGCGGCTGAACTTGCATCTTGTAAGGATCTAAAGGTGGGTGTCATTGATGCCAATGCAAATGTCGGTGCGAAGATAAAGATCTCTGGCGGGGGAAAATGCAACATTACAAACACTGAAGTTACTGAGAATAACTACCTTGGCGATGAAAACTTTGTTTCTTCGGTGCTTAACGCATTTACAAAAGAGGAACTTTTAGAGTTCTTACATGAAAATGGTCTCAAACCAGTTATCCGTAAAAGTAGATACTATTTTTGCCAAATAAGCAGTGATGAGATTATTTCTATCTTTCGTCGCCTGACAAAAAATACGCATTATTATTTGGGTGAAACACTTTTGCATGTAAGAAAAGAAGAAGATGTGTTTTTTGTAAAAACTTCAAAATCTGAGTATAAAACAAAGAGGTTGGTTGTAGCAACTGGCGGTGTGAGTTATAAGACGCTCAATGCAACAGATATCGGCATCCAGATCGCAAAACAGTTTGGACATGAAGTGACAGAATTTTCTCCTGCACTTGTGGGTTTGACGCTTCAAAAAGATCAGTTTTGGATGAAAGAACTTAGTGGTATCAGTGCTGAAGTTGAGATAGAAGTGGAGGGGAAAAAACTACGGGAAGAGATGCTTTTTGCGCACCGTGGCATCAGTGGACCTGCGGTTTTAAGTGCTTCGCTTTACTGGAAAAAAGGAAATATGTTTCTAAACTTTTTACCAGAACGTGATATCAATGCACTGATAAAAAACTCTAAAAAGAATATTTCCTCAGTATTGAATCTCTCAAAACGTCTCTCAAAAGCTTTGCTTGACGCCTTACATGTAGAAGATAAACCCTGCAATAAATTGACCAAAGAAGATATCGATAATCTTCAATTAATCCAAAAATATCCTTTTGCACCTGCTGGAAATTTTGGTTTTACAAAAGCTGAAGTAAGCCGAGGCGGCGTGAAAACAGAAGGCTTACATGGTAAAAGTATGATGAGTAAAAAAGTCGATGGACTCTACTTCATAGGCGAAGTCACAGACGTGACAGGAGAACTCGGCGGATACAACTTTCAATGGGCGTTTAGCAGCGGAGTTGTTTGCGCGAGGGAGTTGATAAAACTCTGTAATCATTAATTAGAGTTAAGTTGCTTATTTAGAGGAACTTAACACCTTCTCTTTTCTTCTCTTGTAAATATTTATAAAATTTATTCTTTTACTTTTAATTTAGGTATGGAAAGTGTATAATTTCAAACTTAAAATGTTTTCATAAACATTGCAAAAATAATGAAGGTGACATATGATTGATTCTACACATTTAGAGCAGCTTGGACTAAAAAATATCAATAAAATATATCATAACCTCGGTTTTGATGAATTGATTCAACACGAACTTGAGAACGGTGAATGCAGTATGACAAGTAGCGGTGCTACTACCGTAGATACAGGTGTTTTTACAGGCCGCAGTCCTAAAGATAAATATTTTGTCAATCAAGAACCATCAAATAAATATATTGCATGGGGAGATGTCAATCAAAAGATCGATAAAGCTATTTTTGATGAACTCTTCGAACTTTCCAAATCTCAACTCTCTCACAAAGATCTTTATGTCACTGACGTATTTACTGGTGCAAGTCCCGCAAGTAAGCGTTCTATCCGTTTTATAACAGAGATCGCATGGCAGTCTCATTTTGTGACAAATATGTTTATCCGTCCTACAAAAGAGGATCTAAAAACTTTTAAATCTGATTTTACAGTTTTTAATGCATGTAAAGCGGTGAATGAAAAATGGCAAGAGCATGGTCTTAACTCTGAAGTATTTGTTCTTTTTAATATTGAAGAAAATATGGCGATTATCGGCGGTACTTGGTATGGTGGAGAACTCAAAAAAGGGATCTTCTCTATGATGAACTATTGGTTGCCATTAGAGGGAAAACTCTCTATGCACTGTTCTGCAAACATAGGCAAAGATGGCGATACTGCACTTTTCTTTGGACTAAGCGGAACGGGAAAAACGACACTTTCAACAGACCCACAGCGCCGACTTATCGGTGATGATGAGCATGGCTGGGATGATGAGGGTGTGTTTAACTTTGAGGGCGGATGTTATGCAAAAGTCATTAACCTAGACCCTTCAAGTGAGCCTGAAATTTTCGGAGCTATCAGAAAAGGTGCTCTTTTAGAAAATGTTATGTTTGATTGCGAAGGCGCTGTTGATTATGCAAGTTGCGTAAAAACTGAAAACACACGTGTCTCATACCCAATCGAGCATATCCAAAACCATGAACCTTCATTAATGGGTGGACATGCTCAAAATATTATCTTCTTAACAGCGGATGCTTTTGGTGTTCTTCCTCCAGTGAGTAAACTTTCTAAAGAACAGGCAATGTACTACTTTTTAAGTGGTTATACAGCTAAAGTTGCTGGAACTGAGCGCGGTATTACTGAGCCAGTTGCAACTTTTAGTGCTTGTTTTGGTGAAGCGTTTTTACCTCTTCATCCGACAGTATATGCGAAACTTCTTGGTGAAAAAATAGATAAACATGGCGTACATGTGTATCTTGTAAACACTGGTTGGAGTGGCGGTGGATATGGTGTTGGTAAGCGTATGAGTATCAAAGATACTCGTGCTTGTATCAATGCTATCTTAGATGGGAGTATCAATGAGTGTGAATTTGACAGAACTGATATTTTTGGTCTGGAAGTTCCAAAAACTCTTGGCGAAATCAATCCAAGTGTTTTAAATCCTCGTAATGCATGGGAAGATAAAGTAGCTTATGATGCTACAACGAAGAAACTTGCGGCTATGTTTATCAAAAACTTTCAAAAATATCAAACTGCAGACAGTGCTTTTGATTTCTCAGAAGCTGGCCCGAGAGGTTAATTGCTACTACGCATGTAAGCCCTTTTGCTTACATGTAAAGCGCTCAGCGAATGCAAAGCACTATTTTATAATTCAGTTGCTCTTTTATATGCCGCTTCTATCGCTTTTATACATCCATTTCTTACACCATTTTCTTCTAAGGCGCTATATCCAGCAGCCGTTGTACCACCTGGACTCATAACGGCATCTTTTAAAAGAGCAGGGTGAACATCTTGAATTATTTCACTAAAACCTAAGAAAAGTCCACGCATTAAACTCATCGCGTCATCACGTTTAAGTCCTTGTTTCACTGCACCATCCGCCAATGCTTCTGCGATGAGTGCGAGGTAGGCAGGTCCACTTCCTGCAAGTGCTGTAGCAATGTCAAGCTCTTTTTGTGAAGAAACCCATAGAGTTGGACCAATAGCACTAAATATAGCGATAGCTTCATTTATGCAGCTAGTTTCACCGGTAAGCGTAGTCATTGATTTTCCGATGTTTGCCGCAAGATTTGGCATCGCTCTTACATAATTTTTAGCTTGAATATTGAGTTTTAGTTTTTCTATAGATGTACCGGCAAGAACAGAGTAAAGAGTCTTTGCTTCACCTAAGATAAGTGTTTTCATAGCCGTAATATTTGCAGGTTTAACACAAAGTATAAGTGTTTTATTTGATGCATCGAAGTTTACAAAAAGAGTTTTTGTGATGCTATGTTGTAGCTTTTCTTCAAAGCTGATAAGTTTTTGCATATCTCTTCCAACAAGTTCTATTTCGTATTCTGAAATAAGACCAGCAGCAATGGCATATGCCATATTTCCATTACCAATAAGTGTGATTTTTTCTTTCATAATTCAATCTTTTTGTAGAAAATTTGACAGTTTTTCGGAGACTCCATATGGAGAGTTGTCAGCTAGAATGACTTGAACCATAGTACTGTTGTCTGTATTGAAAATAAGTGGACCTACAAAATTTACATATGAGTCTTCAATTGGAGTTGCAACAATAAGCATATTGTAAACGAGAAAATTTGTAGTTTCACTGATCTCAAGGAGTTCTTGAACAGCTGTTGGAATGTCAATATTATATTCACGTAGAACAAAGGGATTTATTAGGGTAAAAGATGGTTCACTGACATCTAAAACTTGAAGTCTTGCAAAAACATCATCTATCGTTTTTAGCTCCATCTTTGTGATGCTTTCAAAACCTAACAACGGACTTTTTAACTCAAATATCATATATAAACCTTTAGAATGAACATAGGTATTATTGTAGCACATTTGCAGTAATTTAGTTGTCACTTAATGTAGGGTAACAATTATTTTCGATAAAATAACACTCTTAACAAAAAGAAGGATTTATTTTGATATTAACAAAAACATTATTCCCATTACTCTTGATTTTTATTATTTTTACTGGATGTAGTAAAGATGATAACGATGAATACAATAAGCCAGCAATGTATTGGTACTCAAAAATAGTTGAAAATGTCTCGATAGGTAATCTTGACAGGGCAGACAACTATTATAGTTCTCTTCAGGGTGAGCATATCGGATCACCTCTTCTTCGTGAAGCAACACTGATTTTGGCAGTTGCACATATGCAAAATGATGAGTATATTTTAGCTGATCACTTTTTAGATGAATATATCAAAAGATATGCAAATCCGAATGAAAAAGAGTATTCAGAATATATGTCAGTGAAGGCAAAATATCTTGCTCTTCCCCATCCACGTCGTGATCAAGCCGCAATAGATGATGCAATACAAGCTTCAAAGAATTTTAAAGTGAAGTATCCAAATTCTATATATTATCCGCTTGTGGACACGATGCTTACAAAACAGTATTTAGCTCAGGCTGCACTAAACGAGAGTATCGCATCGCTCTATAATAGAGTTGACAAGCCTAAAAGTGCAAAGTTTTATAGAGACGTAGAAAAACAGACTTGGATTCAATGGAATCAGATAGATCGTGAAAACACTGCATGGTATAGAGAGTGGTTTGAAGGTGATGGAACATCGAGTTGGTATGATTTTATGATACCAAAAACACAAAGTGTCGTTTCAAGAAATAGCATTCAAGGTGATGACAATGTTACAGATGATGGAGCGAAAAAATAATGCAATTAAGTAACTTTAGCGAGTTTCCTGCGAATATTCCCGTTATTGCTGAAGATGAAATATTTTTATATCCGTTTATGATCTCTCCACTTTTTTTGAGTGATGAGAAAAATATTGCTGCCGCAAATAAAGCTATGGATGAAAATACTTTAGTCATTGTATGTTCGACAAAGCCTGAACATGAGGGACAAAGAGATTATGATTCACTTTATAAAGTAGGAGTTATAGGCTCGATTATGAGAAAAGTAGCTCTTCCCGATGGAAGAGTAAAAGTGCTTTTTCAAGGTCTTGCACGTGGAGAATTACTTTCACATGTGAGTGATGCGCCTATGATTGCAAGTATAAATGTATTGCAATCGAGTGTGGCAAATGAACTTAGACTTGATGCTGTTTTGGAAGTTGTCAGAGAAAAAGTGCGTGCGCTTTCTCAAGTCAGTGGCTATTTTCCACCTGACCTTTTACGTACGATAGAAGACAATCACGAATACAATCGTATCGTAGATCTTATTTGTAGCAGTATTAAGCTCAAAAAAGAGCAGGCATATAAACTCTTTTCTGAAACAAATGTAGAAGAAAGATTTTTGATACTCATAGACTATCTTATCGAAGAGATCGAAGCAAATAAACTTCAAAAAGAGATACGAAGTAAAGTTCACTCTAAAATAGAAAAAGTCAATAAAGAGTATTTTTTAAAAGAGCAGTTAAAACAGATTCAAAGAGAGCTCGGTGTTGATTCTCAAAGAGATGAAGAGATAGAAGAATACCGTAAAAAACTTGCATCAAAAAAAGCTAAAATGGGTGAAGATGCTTATAAAGAGATCAACAAACAAATAGAACGTTATGCAAGAATGCATCCGGATTCTGCTGATGCGGGGATGATACAAAGCTACTTAGAGTGGACGCTTGATATTCCATTTGGAGAGATGGCAAAAAAAGCGTTAAAAATTGAAAATGTTGAAAAACAGCTTGATGAAGATCATTTTTCGCTTAAAAAACCAAAAGAACGTATAGTTGAATACTTTGCAGTGAAAGAGCTACTTGAACTCAGAGGAAAAAAAGATGAAAATTCTGCTGGAGCAATCCTTTGTTTCAATGGACCTCCCGGCGTTGGTAAAACATCTTTGGCTAACTCTATTGCTAAAGCACTTCACCGTCCCTTAGTGCGTATTGCACTTGGTGGATTAGAAGATGTGAATGAGCTTCGTGGACACAGACGCACTTATATAGGCGCTATGCCGGGACGTATTGTTCAAGGTCTTATCGATGCGAAAAAGATGAATCCTGTCATCGTTCTTGATGAGATAGATAAAGTCGCGCGCTCTCATAGAGGCGATCCGACGGCTGTTTTACTAGAGATACTTGATCCTGAGCAAAATAAAGAGTTTAGAGATTATTATCTTAACTTCAATATTGATCTTCGAGATGTGATTTTTATAGCAACAGCAAATGATGTTGGAAGTATTCCAGCACCGCTTCGTGATAGAATGGAGTTTATTACCGTAAGTAGTTATACACCACAAGAGAAATTTGAGATAGCAAAGCGTTATTTGTTGCCTCAAGAGATAAAAAAGCATGGACTGAAAAACTCAGAACTCTCTGTTTCTAAACCAGCTCTTCAAGAACTTATTCATAAGTTTACGCGTGAAGCGGGTGTGAGAAATCTTCGCCGTCGCATTGCAGATTTGACCCGTAAAGCTGCAAAGATGCTGCTACAAAACCATGAGCTAACTAAAGTGTCTATCTCTGTCAAAAATTTAAAAGATTTTTTTGACAAGAGTGTTTTTGAGATTGAAAAAACTGATAAAATTCCTGTCATTGGGATAGTGAATGGTCTTGCATGGACAAGTGTCGGTGGTGATGTACTCAAAATTGAGACTATACGTATTAAAGGCAAAGGAAATATGCAGATTACCGGGAGCCTTGGTGAAGTCATGAAAGAATCTGCTAGAATCGCCCTCAGTGTTGTTAAAACACTTATCGATGAGGGCAAACTTGAGATTTCTCCAGAAAATATTCCTATGACATTTGAAGAAAAAGAGAAAAATACCAAGCTCGATGCAAGCGAAGTGTATAAAAGATATGACTTGCATGTACACGTTCCAGATGGTGCTACTCCAAAAGATGGACCAAGTGCGGGAATCGCTATGACAACGGTTATGGCATCAATTCTGAGTTCAAAAAAAGTTCGTTCAGATCTTGCTATGACAGGCGAAGTTTCTCTTCGTGGTGATGTCTTACCTATTGGTGGACTCAAAGAAAAACTCATAGCTGCACATAAAGCAGGGATGACAAAAGTTGTGATTCCACAAAAAAATTATGAAAGAGACCTTATTGACATACCAAAAGAGGTTCAAGACGATATCGAGATCATCGGAGTTAAGAGAATAGAAGAGGTTTTAAAATTAGCACTTATCTAATAGCTTAGAGCTATTAGATAATAAGCTTAGATAGAGAGTCTACTTATTTGTTCTATGAGATCATGCGCACGGACAGGCTTCATTAAAAAACCATTTGCCCCACTTTCAAGAGCTTCACTCTTTTTCGTTTCATCTGTTGTTAGCATAATAATAGGCAGCTGCTTTAGATTCTCATCAGCACGCACTACCTTTAGCATCTCTATGCCACCCATGACCGGCATGATGATGTCTAATAAGATAATATCTATATCACTTACGGACTTGAGTACTTCGATGGCATCAGCGCCATTTCTTGCTTCTAAAACTTCAGATACATTATCCTGTTTTGTGAGCATAGATTTGAGTAGTTTGAGGTTGATCATATCATCATCAACTGCTAAAATCTTTAATTTTTTATCTAACATTTCTTAATCCTTGGCTAAACAAATTTTTCAAATACTAAACGTAGTAGATCTTTATTTACGATATTTTTAATTATTTCATGCACATACAGAGCATCAGTTTCTTCCGCTTCGCTAGCAGGATCAACCATCATAACAAAGTATATTTCTGAACCGAACTCTTTAGTACTGCTTGCAAGATCAGCAAGATCAAGTCCGCTTAATTCTTTATCAAATAGTGCTAATTTATATCTATTATGTTTGAGTTTCTCATTCATATCAGTTACATTGTCTGCAATCTCATACGTGTATTTCAGTTCTTCAAGCACACGTGCAAAGAGTTTTGTTTCAATCTTATTTTTCTTTGTTAATAAGATATCTGCTTTGTATACTTTTGGAAGCATTTCTACATTTTCATCTAAAATGACAGTCTCTTCTGTTTCGTTTTGAATTTCTTCCTCTTGATCAGAGTTGTCTTCAACTATCTCAGAAACTATTAGCACTTCTTGTGAGACTTTTTCAACCTCCGCATCTACAATTATTTCTTCCCTGTCATTACTTGTATCGACAATTAAATTGCTTAAAAATTGATTTAAGATAGATACAATTTCAGAACGTACTAAAGGTTTTGTAGTGTATTCATCTAATCCATGACTTAAGAAACGTTCTCTATCTCCTTTAAGAGCATTCGCTGTGAGGGCAATAATAGGAACATGGGGAACATCGAAATCTTCTTCATAATCAAGTATTTCTTGAGTAGCTTCAACACCATCTAGAACAGGCATTTGAATATCCATAAATACGATATCAAATTTTCCACTTTTACGCTTTTGAAATGCTTCAAGTCCATTGTTTGCCAATGTGACAGTTAAGCCTAAATCTTCCAAAGTTCTTTTTATAAGTTTTTGGTTAATGACATTGTCTTCTGCAACAAGAGCAGATGCCGCAAATCTTGAACTTTTTTCATCAAAAACTTTACGACGAGCTTTTTTATTTTTTTGTTCATTAAATGACGATGCGTCATAATTTTCAAGCACTGATTTTAGTTTAGTTGTATTTAAAGGCTCATACAATGTTTTAAAAATATTAAGGCCCAGTGTCTCAATCTTTTTCATATAGTACGATTTTGTAATTAAAATCATAGCTTCTGGAGATTTACTAAAGTTTAGTAAATCATTTTCATCAGAGAAATCATAATCAACAAATAAAAGGTCATAATTTATCTGTTGTTCAAGTCTATTTAGCTCATCAAGATCTTTGAATGAAGTGTAGCTTACACCATAAAAATCTAAATACTCACGTAAATATTTGCTCTGAGCTTTTGTTTTAACTGAAGAGTCAAGGATAAGGGCATTGATATTTGAAAATGAACCTTTATTACTCTCATTGAGGGTTTCAATCTCTTCAAACTCAAGAGTAAAGAAGAAAGTTGTTCCGTGACCGACTTCACTTTCTAAATCAAGGATACCACCCATAAGTTCAACAAATCTACTAGAAATAGTAAGACCAAGACCTGTTCCGCCATATTTACGAGTAATTGATGTATCTGCTTGACTAAACGCCTCGAAAATACGTGATTTTTGCTCACTAGTAACACCGATACCACTATCTTGAACTTCGAATTTTATTTTTATTTTACCGCTATTTTCAGAGGCTATACGGCGGATATTTACATTAATACTACCACCGTTATTTGTAAATTTAACCGCATTTGAAAGAAGGTTGATAACGACCTCTTTGATCTTAGTTGGATCACCTTTAATAGGGCGTTCCAAGTTTGGATCGATGTAACAACCAAGGTCAATATGTTTTTCTGATGCGCGAACTGAATAAACTTCAACAGCACTTTCAAACTCTCTAATTGGATTAAATACAATCTCTTCAATTTCAAGCTTGTTGCTTTCAATTTTTGATAAGTCAAGGATATTATTGATAATTTCAAGAAGATTTTCTGATGATTTTTCAATAATATCGATAAACTCTCTTTGTTCTGAAGAAAGATCTGTATCTTTTAAGAGTTCTGTAAAACCGACGATTCCATTTAGCGGTGTACGAATTTCATGCGACATATTTGCAAGAAACATCGATTTTGCTTCACTGGCTTCCATCGCATACTCTTTATCGTTACGAGTCTGTTCGATGATATCTTCAAGAAGTTGATAAGCTTGTGCTGTCCCTGAAGCGGTATCAAGGTTGATGTTTCTATTTTCTTCACCCTCTCCCGTATCTTTTGCAACACGCTTTAAAACGGATTCGAGATTTTTGATATTTCTAGCGATATCATTTGAGAGTAAAAATCCAAGAAGACCGACAATTATTGAAATAAACCAGATTGAAATAGCAATTGCAAGTATTTGGATTGCATTTGTTTGAACGATTTTCGCTCTGCTATCCATCTCTTGTAAAATAACCTTTTTACCTTCTGTAATAACATTTTCTTTTTCAGATAGCATAGTAAACCAGATACCGGACTCTGTATCATACTTACCACTTTTTGCTACCTCTAGGATATTTGAACGCTCTTCTGTAATATCGCTACCGAGTTCGGCACTGTCATCACTTTTAAATAGAAGATCAAGCTTACTAGAAGTTGTTTTGTCAAGTTCTGAGTAGTTTATGGAGTCGGCTTTACCTATAAATAAGAGCCATTTGTTAATCTGTTCTGCTTCAAGCGGAGTGGAGCGAGCAAGGGTATAAGAGATATAATCTCGCTCCGCTGCTGTATATTCCTGTGCACGAACAAGTGAAAGATATGCTGTCGCAAGTGAAGTGATTTTTTCATCTACATGGATAAGAGCAATATTCTCAATTTTTGTTAAAATTGTGTCTTGATCTTTACCATAAGATTTATAGAAGATAGTATCAAAATCTACTTTTTGAGTATCGACAGTTCCTCTAACTTTGTTAATCTCTTGAAAAATAGATTTTATAGTAGCACTGTTTTTACATGCTTGACAGTTTTCTATTCCATGTGAGTGGTCGTGTAAATCAGCTAAAGTTCCGATGTTTGAGAGGTACTCTTTGGCACTTTTATTTACTAAATCGCGTTGAGCCATAAGCGAGTTATGTGTAGTTTCAGATGCATTTCCAAGATACATAATCGTCATACCGCGTTCACGCGATATATTGTCAAGCAAGTGAGTTAAATATCTATTTTCTTGTAACTTTGCTTGGAGCTTAGTCGCACCTTGATAGCTTATATATGCATTATAAACATAATATGAAGCCAATGAAAAAAGAATAATAATCGGAAATAAACTTATTAGTCTTAGTCTGTTTTTGAGTCCTATTTGCATTGTCCTAGTTCCTTATAATTGATTTATGAAGTTTTTCAAACGAATCAGTAACTGTTTTGTTTCTTGTTTATCAGTTACGAATAAGAGATCTTTTAAAACTTGGGAGATTTTAGTTACTCTAAGATTATCTGCAGTTCCCTTTATGTTCATTGCAATATCATATAATGCAGTTTTATCATTGGTTTCTACAGCCGTTTCAAGTGCCTGTAAACGGGACTCTGCTTGTTCTTTGAAGTCTCCTAAGAGTTCTTCAATAAGATCTGAAGGTAAGCCGAGCTCATTGATAGCTGATGATTTATCATAATCAAGCGTTTCAAGACTTTCTACTGGAAGGTTTGTCTCTTCTGGAATTTTATAAAACTCTTCCTTAGGTGTGATAAAACTATCCATGTCGTCTATATCCATGGTTTCAAGAGGAGACTCTTTTAAACTAATAGGCTCTTCTTCATCAAGTTTGAGATTTATATCATAGATGTCATCATCTACCTGCGTTGCCAATGGTGCTTGAACAGTTTTTTCCTCTTCTTTGGAAGTTTCAACTGCAGCAGAAAGATTTTCACTAGATATTTTTTCTTCATCTAGCTCTATTGGCAGCTCTTTGCCTTCAAGCTTAGAGATTATTTTATAGAAGTGGTCAATTGTGGCTCTAATCTCATCCATGTTGGAAGAAGTGTTGATAATGCTCAATACTTCAAAAGCATCTTCAATCCTTAAATTGGCTGCGACACCTTTAAGTTTATGAGATAAAAGTTTCAAATCGCTTAGTTCATCATTTGCAAGATGTGTATAGAGTTCCTCTTTAAAGTCATATGATTGTTGGATAAAGTCACCAATGAACTCTTCAATAAGATCAACAGGCAAACCTAATTCATCAGATGCAACTTGTGGGTTATAAACATAATCTTTACTTACATGTAAGTTGTTGATATATTGAGCATGTGCGCCACCTGAAGAGCTTGTATAGTCTCCAAGCATCGGTTTTGTTTTTACTTTTTCATCTGGAATTTTGTCTGTTTTAGGTTCTTCTATGAGTGGTAAAAATTCTTCTGTTCGGTCCTCAAACTTACCAAATTCGAAGTCACTACCAATATCGAATTTTTCTTCATGAGTCTCGCTTGGGACATAAATATCTTCCATTTCAAGTGGAGCACTAAAATCAAAATCATAAGGATCATTAATGATATTACCTGCTGGAGGTGTTTCAAAAGGATCAGGCTCACTAAGTACGACACCTTTTTCATTTTCAAGATTTGGTATATACTCATTTTCAGATTCAAAATCAATGCTGCCTGTAGGTGTCTCTGCCCGTCCTAGTTTGCTTTCTTCTATCTCTCTGCCATCTAATGCTCTAAGTTTTGCTAGAGTAATAGCATAAGAAGGCTCACTCGGTGCATCTGTTAAATACAGTGTTTCTATCTCAATTGTTGCACTGAACTCTCTGTTTTTTGCACTAATGATAACTTTAGCTTCAGCAATATCTGAGTTTAAAATATAATAAATCCAATTGAAGTTTTTAAAGTTATGAATATAAGTAGGTCTTTTGACAAATAAGTCAGCAAAATCGTTGCACTCACTTTGTAAATCTGCCAAGTTTCTAAATCCTAGGCTCTTGAGATCTTTTTCGTTGATCCCTGTAAACTCTTGTTTATGGTTGTAAATAAGCATACCGATTCCTTATTTTTCGCTTTCAAGTATTTTTTTATATAAATTTTGAGCTTCTTCTATATCTTTTCTATTAGCTGGTTTTCGTGCGGCAATATAACCTGTGATTTTTCCCTCGGTATCAAACACAGGTGTGATCTCTGTTTCAACCCAATAATACAAGCCATCTTTTCGTAAATTTTTGACAATGCCATGCCACGCTTTACCTGCTTGAATCTCTTTCCACATCTGGGCAAATGCTATGCGAGGCATGTCTGGATGCCTCACAATATTGTGAGGTTTACCGATCAATTCATCTTTTTCGTATCCAGAAATTTCACAAAACTTTCTATTTGCAAACGTTATCACGCCCTTTGTGTCAGTTTCGCTTACAATAGCTCTTCCCTCAAAGTGATACTCTTTATCTATTACATCTTGCGTATGCATATAAAAAAACCTTAAAATCTAAGTTGGAGGTAATATAGCATATTATCAACTAAATATCACTTATTTATAACTATTTTTGATACCTTTTGCATCTTTTTGATTCAATAAGGATGCAATATCAGCTTCGCTTGCATGTTTTATCATTTCAAATGTTCCGAAATAATTTAAAAGTTTTTGTATTTTTGCTTTTGAAATCCCATGAAGTGACAATAGTTGAGTCTCTTGATCTAGTTTGAGTTTTGTTTTTTTATGAAATGTAATTGCCAGTCTATGGGCTTCATCTCGAAGTCTTTGCACAAACTGTAGTCTTTTATCTGTCGTTTTAAGATTGAAACTTTTTTCTTTTGTATGAACGATATCTTTTGCTTCTCCTTTTGCTCTGTGACTTTTTGCATCGATTTTCTCTTTGGAGATTGCTATAACATCTAAGAAAACTCCATTGGAACTTAAAAGATCGATGGCGAGACTCAGAAGTGTTGTTCCACCATCAAGTATCCAAAGGTCAGGAGGTGTGTTTTTTTCAAAACTTTCTATTCTTTTTGTGAGCATCTCTCTCATTTGTGAATACTCATCACGCGCATCAAGATGATAGTTACGATAAGATTTTTTATCAAATGCTCCATTATCGTACACAGCCATTGCCCCAACGGTTGCTTGTCCGCTCATGTGAGAGTTGTCAAAAACTTCAATTCTCAGCGGTAGTCTTTGAAGAGAGTAAAGTTCTTGTAAAGAGTGGGCAAGCTCATAAGAGTCATCGACTTTAGTTTTACTAAGGAGTTCATTGGCATTTAAAAGGGCAAGTTCGATAAGACGTTTTTTGTCACCTATCTTTGGAACACTGATCTCAGCTTTTCTTTGAAACAAAACAGAGAGATATTCTTTTAAAAGTTCCTCTGATTCAAAACTCTCTGCGACTAAAATCGGCGCGATGATAGGTGGAATTTCTTTGGCGTAAAACTCCAAAAGGGCGCGATAATAAAGCTCATCTTTATCAAAGCCTTCATTAAGATAAATAAAATCATGCGAGGATGAGATGATCTTGCCATTTCTCATAAATATTCTCACAACAACGGCGCGGTTTTCTTTATGTGAGACAACAAAGATATCGTAATTATCGTTTGTTGCAAGATCGATTTGCGAAGAGATATTGGATTTTTCTATTTTTTGGATTCTCTCTTTTATCTCATTTGCTTCTTCAAAACGAAGTTCATCAGCATAAAAAAACATCTTTTCTTTGAGCTGTTTGAGGAGTTCTTTTTTATTTTCTATGAAGCCTATCGCTTTATCTATCTCTTTTTGATAGAGAGTTTCTTGTACATTAAATTCGCAAGGTGCAAGACATTTTTTTATCTGATAATACAAACATGCTTTTTTTCCACCTAAACAGCTTTTTTTCTGCACAAGTTTACAAAGCTCATAAACAGAGTCAAGAAGTTCTTTTGCACCTATAGAGTATGGACCAAAATATTTGACATTTTTTGAATCCACCACTTTTCTCGTAATCTCAAAGCGTGGATATTTTTGAGCGTAATCAATATAGATATAAGGATAAGTTTTATCATCGCGAAGTAAAATATTATATTTTGGTTTGAGCTGTTTGATAAGAGAGTTTTCTAAAATAAGCGCATCATGTTCAGAATTGACAACAATATAATGCATCGATATCGTTTCACTAAGCATCTTTAAAATTCGAGGATTGAGTGAAGGATTTGGACGTAGCGAAGGTGTAAAAAACCAATAGCTTTTTACACGATTTTTAAGATTTTTTGCTTTTCCTATATAGAGAAGTTGTCCCTTTGTATCAAAATACTGATAGATTCCTGCAGTTTGGGGAAGGTTTTTAATCGTGTCTATCATGGATAATCTTTCTGATATCTTCTATTACATTGTGTAGTTTTGACTCTTGTGCACTATTTGAAAACTCAGCATTTGCTCTTTCTTTATAGTGCTCATTAGTACTACAACCATTATGCAACGCGTCTTCTTTGTGAGGTTTAAAAGAAACATAAGCTCTAATATCTGAGATACTGATTTCACAGCACTCTTGCGGAGGAAGTTGTCTTAAAGGTGTTTTAATAGATTGTATTATAATATCAAATTCTTGTTTAGCCCACGGGTGGCTGAGGACGAAATTGAGAACTTTATTTTTAAAGTATCCATACACGATCATATTTTGAAGATGTAGTGGAAAGAGTTCTTGAATTTTTTGGATACAGCGAAACTTAGATAATTTTGAAAATTGAGGTTTATTTTGCAAAGAAGAAAGAATCTGATTGGCATTTTTCATGTCGTGATTATAACACTCCTATCATTAAATTTATTTGGATGCGGTTATAAAGGCGCTCCATATTATATTGGTGAGAAAGATAGCAATCAAACGAAAGTAAAAAGTAAATGATAAAGTATGATGTGATAATAGTTGGGGCTGGAATAGCAGGGCTTTATGCTGCTATGAATCTTCCAAAAGAAAAAAAAGTGCTTATTATTAATAAGCGTGAGACTTTTAAATGTAACAGTTTTTATGCACAAGGCGGCATTGCTTTGGCGGTTGATAAAGAGGATATTCCCTTACATGTAGAGGATACTTTAAACGCTGGTGATGGACTTTGTGACAAAGATGCCGTAGATGTTTTAAGTCAAAACTCTCGTATTGTCATCGATAATCTCATTAATATGGGATTTGAATTTGACAAAGACAGCGAAGGCAACCTTTTATATACAAAAGAAGCAGCGCACTCACGAGAGAGAATCTTACATGCAGGTGGCGATGCGACTGGCAGATATGTACATCTTTTTCTTTTAGAACATAATCCTCATCCAATGCTTTGTGATTCAAGAGTGGTTGATTTACTTATCAAAGATGGCGAATGCTATGGTGTGACCGTGTTAGATCATAGAGAACAGAGAAATATTTACGCTGACAAAGTTATCATCGCAAGCGGCGGAGTGGGTTCACTTTATGAGTTTCATACAAATGCTCCAACCATCAGCGGTGACATGCAAGGCTTGTGTGTTTTAAAAGGGCTGAAGTTAGAGATGATGGAGATGATGCAGTTTCATCCGACCGTTTATGTCGGCAATGATGGGGCGCAAAAACTTTTACTCACAGAAGCTCTAAGGGGCGAGGGCGCAAGCATCGAAGATAAGAATGGAAAGAGATTTCTTTTTGATTATGATCCTAGAGGTGAACTTGCTTCTCGTGATATTGTCAGCAAAGCAATCTATGACTATAAACAGAAAACCGGTTCAGAAGTTTACCTTTGTATGAAAAACTTTTCTTACGAGTACTTTGTAAAAAGATTCCCGAATATTTACAGCAGTATGAAAGATTTTGGTTACAACTTACCTCAGGATAGAGTACCTATTTCTCCAGCTTTTCATTATGCAATTGGCGGAATTAAAACAGATTTGAGTGCTAGAGTGGCAGGGGTTCATTCCCTTTATGCCATCGGTGAAGTGGCTTCTACTGGAGTGCATGGAGCAAACAGACTTGCTTCAAATTCTCTTCTTGAAGGTCTTGTCTTTGCAAAACGCGCCATCGAAGATATTCTTAAAGATCATACAAAAAAAGAGTCTGTGGAGTTTGATATCGTAGATGAGGTTATGAGCTACAAAGAGGACAAAGAGAAGAAAAATCTGCTTCGTAAAATCATGTGGGATAAGGTTTCTATTGTAAGAACGAAAGCGGGTTTACATGAGGCTTTAGAGCAGATTAATGCTCTTTTGAATGAAAAAATTGGTAGACTGCTCAAGTTTCGTTTACTAACAGCAAGAGAAATAGTTGTTGGTGCATTAGGCCGAGAGAAATCTATTGGTGTACACACCATAGAAAATTAAGGAGTTAAGGAATGCACGAATTGGATTTAACTACCAGTTGGGTTGGTATAGTCGCTTTAGCCGTTTTTATAATTGCGTACTATTTTATAGCGACAGAAGAAAAATATGAGATCAACAAAGCAAAACCTGCACTTTTTGCAGGTACGTTTATGTTTATGCTTATTGGGATTTACTATGCAATAAACGGCTTGGATAATCATGCTATGCATAATGAGCTTGAAACGCTTATTTTAGAGATTGCAGAGATCTTTTTCTTCCTTTTTGTTGCGATGACGTATATCGAAACACTGATAGAACGGGGTGTTTTCGAGCTTATGAAGTATAAACTTGTTTCAAAAGGTTATACATATAAGAAGCTATTTTGGCTCACAGGACTTTTGGCATTTTTTATCTCTCCAGTTGCTGATAACCTTACAACGGCACTTATCTTATCGACTGTTCTTTTTACAATAGACAAAGAGAAAACTCTTTTTCTTGTTCCAGGGGCAATCAATATTGTCGTTGCGGCAAATGCCGGTGGTGCTTGGTCTCCATTTGGTGATATTACGACATTGATGGCTTGGACTGCAGGAAAAGCGAATTTTGTAGATTTTTTATATCTCTTTCCGGCATCTGTAGTTGGATGGTTAGTAACTGCATCTTTGCTTTCTCTTTCAGTTCCTGCTGGCAAACCGGCGTTTGATCCGCAGACTGAACAACAACCACGCTTAAGAAAAGGTGGTATGGTTGTAGTCTATCTTGGAGCGTTGACGATTATCATCGCTGTTTTGGGTCATCAGTTTTTTAATTTCCCTGCAATGTGGGGCATGATGTTTGGTCTTTCAATTCTCAAACTCTACTCATTTACGCTCAATCGTAAGAGTACGGAAGGGTTTAATATCTATATCAATATGCAAAAAGTTGAAAACGATACGCTTCTTTTCTTCTTTGGTATTCTTTCTGCCGTTGGTGCTCTACACTTTTTAGGTTTCCTTCATTATGTACATAATCTTTATGGAGCAATTGGAAGTACGGCGTCAAATATCGGCGTAGGATTTTTATCTGCGATCGTCGATAATGTTCCAGTTATGAGCGCTATCTTGAAGTCTTCTCCAGAGATGGGAATGGATCAGTGGCTACTTGTGACGATGACTGCAGGAATTGGCGGAAGTCTTATCAGTTTTGGTAGTGCTGCTGGTGTTGGTGTTATGGGAAGGATGAAAGGTATTTATACTTTTGCGGCTCACATGAAACATTCATGGACTATTCTTGTTGGATACGGCGTTTCTATTGCCATTTGGTATGTTCAGTTTGAAATTTTAGGCTTTTACTAAATCATCGATTAATCTATTTTATTGTATCCTTTCAAACAATTTGAAGGGGTACAACACCTCTTCATAAGCCACTTGGCACTCATAAATACTCCATATTAAAGGCATTTATCATGACAAATGTAAGCATTATCGTTTTAGATTTTGGTTCTCAGTACACTCAGCTTATCGCTCGCCGTCTTCGTGAAGAAAAAGTTTATTGTGAAATTCTTCCCTATTATACAAAAGTCGATGAGATCAAATCCAAAAATCCAAAAGGGATCATCCTAAGCGGTGGGCCATCTTCTGTATATAATGAAAACGCATATACAGTAGATCAAGGCGTATATAGTATGGGCATTCCAGTTCTTGGAATCTGTTATGGTATGCAAAGAATTGCTGTAGATTTTGGCGGTTCAGTTGTTAGAAGTTCTCATCACGAGTATGGAAAAGCGGAACTAACTATTTTAGAAAATGATGGCAAAATCTCTCCACTTCTTGATAACTGTGACAGTGACCGTGTTGTTTGGATGAGCCATAGCGATAAAGTCGATGTGCTCCCAGAGGGATTTTTGCCTATCGCAGTTTCTGAAAACTCTCCATTCGCGGCTATTGCAAATGAAGAAAAACGTGTTTATGCAATGCAGTTTCACCCAGAAGTTCAACACTCAGAAGAGGGTTATTTGATGCTTCGCAACTTTGCAAGAAAAATATGCGGCGTTGAAGATAAATGGAAAATGGAACACTTCTTAAAAGAGCAGATCAAGCTTATCCGCGAGAAAGTGGGAACTGGTAAAGTTCTTTGTGGACTTAGCGGCGGAGTCGATAGTTCTGTTGTTGCAGCCCTTTTATATGAAGCAATCGGCGATCAACTCATTCCTGTATTTGTAGATAACGGACTTTTACGTAAAGGCGAAAGAGAACAAGTTGAAGAGGTATTTAGAATCAATCTTAAAGTGCCTTTGATTACTCTTGATGCAAGTGAAAACTTCTTAACAAAACTCGCAGGTATCAGTGATCCTGAGACAAAACGTAAGATCATCGGTCATACGTTTATAGAAGAGTTTGAAAAAGAAGCGAAAAAACATGATGGCATTAAATTCCTTGCACAAGGAACACTTTATCCTGACGTTATTGAGTCTATCTCAGTAAACGGACCATCTGAAGTTATTAAGTCTCATCACAATGTTGGTGGCTTACCTGATTGGATGGATTTTGAGCTTATCGAGCCACTTCGTGAACTTTTTAAAGATGAAGTGCGTAAACTAGGACTTGAATTAGGACTTCCTGCTGGCATGATCAACCGTCATCCATTTCCTGGACCGGGTCTTGCGATTCGTATTATGGGAGATGTAAATATTCCTGATTTGACTCTTTTACGTGAAGCTGATGTTATCCTCATTGATGAGCTTAAAGCAAGTGGATATTATGCAAAAACATGGCAAGCATTTGTAGTTTTACTCAACGTAAAATCTGTAGGCGTTATGGGTGATAACCGCACATATGACAATACAGTTTGTGTACGCGTTGTTGAAGCAGTCGATGGAATGACAGCAACCTTTGCTTATCTTCCGCATGATTTGTTAGAGAGAATCTCTCGCCGGATTATCAATGAAGTTGATGGTATTAACCGCGTGGTTTATGATATCAGTTCAAAACCACCAGCAACAATCGAGTGGGAGTAAATTAAGAAAATTTCAGCACGCTTTGAAATGATTGAAGTTCCGACGTAGTTCACTACGTCTTCGCTTCAAAACATTCCAAATCCTACTAAACTTTCCATAATTTGGTGGAATTTTTTAACAGTTCAGTAAAGTTGTTTTATGAAACCAAAATCTATCTATCTTTTTTCTTTGACACCTAGTGAGGGCGTCACACATATAAACTCCTTACATGTAAGCACTTTTACTCCCTATATTGATTTTAAAAACTATGATTTTCTTATTATCACTTCTAAGCAAGTGATAGAAGCACTGAAAAATTATGATGCTAGTTGGAAAAGTTTACCTGTTTTGGCAGTTGCAAAACCTACGGCAGATGCAGTTTTATATGAGGGTGGAAAGATATTAGAGTATGGAAGCGGATATGGGAATAATTTACTCGAGATTATCACTTCTTACCCTCAAGAAAAAAGATGGCTTTATCTTCGAGCCAAAGAAGTGGTGTCAGATTTTGTCCTTACATGTAAGCAAAAAGGTTACAATATGGACGAAGTAATTGTGTATGAGACTTCATGTTCGCATGAACTCTTACATGTAAGCATCGAAGATGATGCCACGCTTATCTTCACTTCGCCCTCAAGCGTGGAGTGTTTTTTAAAGCACCATGATTTTAAAGAGAAACAAAATATCATCGTCATCGGAACAACTACGGCAAGGGCAATTCCCTACCATGTAAGCTATAAAATAGCAGATGAACCAACAATGCAAAGCTGCATACAAAAGGCACAAGAATGAATGATTCAAAAGAGTATTTAGATAAAAAAGCGTTTTTTGACCGAGTAATAACAGTCTATGGAAGAAATGTTGTCGTGGAAGTTTTAGAAGATGAAAATGTAACGATTCACAAACTGCATTTGGCAGACTCAAATAAGCAAGATGGCGTCATAAGTACGATTCTCACTTTGGCTAAAAAAAGAGGTGTTGAGATAGTGTATCACGATAAAAACGCACTTTCACGCATCTCTAAAAATGCGAAGCAGGATCAAGGTGTATGTGCTGATATTATCGCCGAAACCTACAAAAACGCAAATGAGATCGCTGACTTAAAAGAGTATAGACTTCTAGCACTTGATGGCGTTCAAAACCCGCAAAATCTTGGGATGATTATCCGAAGTGCTGCGGCTGGAAATATCGATGGGATCATCTTGCCAAAGAAAAATAGCGCAAAAATCTCTCCGCTTGTGATAAAAGCAAGTGCGGGAACACTTTTTAAAATACCGATATATTATTGTAATGCCTTGGAAGATGTTTTAAAAAAGATTAAAAATGAATGTGATATATTTGCGCTAAACTCTTCTGCGAAAGATGACTTAAACAGCTTGCATGTAAGTAAAAAAGCGGTTTTCATCTTAGGAAATGAGAGTGATGGAATCAGTAATGAGGTACAATCTCTTTGTAACGCATCGGTAAAAATTCCGATGAACAGAGGCGTAGAATCACTCAATGTCGCAATCACAGCAGCACTGATAAGTTTTTTACCAAGATCATAAAGAGCATCAAAGATGCGAGGGCTTCCTGCCGAAGGAAACTCAGCGTTAGCATAGGTGAATGGACTTGTTCATTTACCGTTCTAAATAAAGTGAAGTCCCTTCATTTTATGAAATAAAATTAAGGAGATAATATGAAAATTGTCTGTCCTCACTGTTTTTCAGTCAATAATGTTCCACTCAAAGAGTCTTATGTTAAAGCAAATTGCGGAAAATGTAAGAACTCTTTGCTTGATACAAAACCTATCAGTCTCACAGCAAATCATTTTGATGAACTTGTAGTCAATAGTGATATTCCAGTTATTGTCGATTTTTGGGCGCCTTGGTGTGGACCGTGCAAGATGATGGCACCCACTTTTGAAAAAGTTGCGGCTTCGTATCCGCTTAAGATGCAGTTTGTCAAAGTCAACACAGAAGAGGAACAGCATTTAGGCTCTCGCTTTGGCATACGAAGTATCCCGACTCTCATCATTTTTAAAGGCGGCAAAGAGGTTCATAGAGTCTCAGGCGCGCTTGATGAGAGAAGTCTAGTTTCTCTTGCATCACAGTTTATCTAAAGGCACAAGTATCAAACACAAGATATTAAAATCTTACTTCGGTTACGATGAGTTTCGTCCACTTCAAGAGAGGGCGATAGATGCGATACTAGAGCATAAAGATCTGCTGATGATCCTTCCAACTGGTGGGGGAAAATCTTTATGTTATCAGCTTCCATCTTTGCTGATGGATGGCGTGACTGTCGTAGTTTCTCCGCTTTTAGCGCTCATGTACGATCAAGTGATGGCACTGAAAAACAACGGCGTTAAAGCGGAAATGATCTCCTCGATGCAAAATGAGGAGGAGATTGCAACTATCCGTCAAAGATTAGTGGATTGTGATATCAAACTTCTTTATGTCGCGCCGGAACGTTTTGCCTCTTTTGAATTTATAAACTTCTTAAAATCTTTGAAACTCAACTTTTTTGTCATTGATGAAGCGCATTGTGTGAGTGAATGGGGGCATGAGTTTCGAGTTGATTATCGAAAACTCCATCTTTTGCGAGAGAATTTTCCCACTATTTCCATAGCCGCTTTTACAGCAACGGCAACGCCAAAAGTAGCCGAAGATATTATCCACGCACTTACACTGGATAATCCTGTCGAGATACGCGGAAAAGTGTTTCGTAAAAATCTGCACATCAGTGTCGAACCTCGTGAAAAAGATGGACGTACACAACTCCTAGAATTTTTGAAAAACTTTAAAAACGAAAGCGGGATTGTGTATGCTTTTTCAAGAAAACAGACCGAAGCTTTGGCAGTATTTTTGCATACAAATGGCATCAAAGCCAGAGCTTTTCACGCTGGACTTCCCTCACATGTAAAGGAAAATACTTTCAAAGCTTTTGTGCGCGATGAGATACAAGTCGTTGTTGCAACCATCGCTTTTGGGATGGGAATAGACAAAAGCAATATCCGTTTTGTCGTGCATATGAACCTGCCAAAGACGATAGAGAACTATTATCAGGAGATTGGACGCGCTGGGCGTGATGGACTCGATTCTGATGTGCTTCTTTTATACAGCGGAAGTGATGTCGTGATGCAGAGAGAGTTTATAGAACAGCTTGAAGAGTCGCCATATAAGCAAAATGCTTTCAATAAGATAGAGCAGATGAGCCGTTACGCGACTATGGAAGAGTGCCGTCATCATTACATCGCTTCTTACTTTGAAGATGAGATAGAAAACTGTGAAACGGTTTGCGATAATTGTACAGAGGTGCAGGGTGAAAAAACAGATATCACCGTTGATGCGCAAAAGTTTCTCTCCGCAGTTTACAGAACAAACCAGAGTTTTGGACAAGCCTATGTGATAGACGTACTTCGCGGAAGTAGTGTTCAAAAGATACTTGATAACGGACACGACAAACTTTCTGTTTACGCCATCGGTGCTGAAAAATCAAAAACTTATTGGGAGCGTATCAGCGAGCGTTTAATGGAACTCGGCGCGCTTAAACGTGGAGAATTCCGCTCTTTAGTTTTGGATAATGTAGGAATGAGAATACTCAAAAATGACCTTAAAGTTTCCATCAAAGAAGAGCGTCTACATGTAAAGGTAAAAAAAGAGTTTGTCGTGCATAAAGATGAAGATGTTGACAGCGAAGTTTTTGAAAAATTACGAGCCTTACGTGCGCAAATAGCAAAAGAGGAAAACAAACCCGCCTACATCATCTTTGGAGACAAGACGCTCAAAGAGATGGCAAAACACCTTCCAAAAAACAAAGAAGAGATGTTAAATGTAAGCGGTGTTGGCGAAGTGAAATTCGAGCGCTACGGAGAACAGTTTTTGGAGCTTTTTTTGGGATTGTGATTCTATCAACGGGTATCTCTTAAATAGTTATATAATACGAGAAATCATTTCATCATAAGTAAATTTTTTTAATTATATTATTATCGTGAAGAGGAGATGTTTATGCAGATAAAAGACAGCTACAGCGTTAAAAGTGCCCTGTTTGTCTCATTACTCTATTGTCTAGTCGGTATTTTTTGGATCTATTTTTCTGATAGTGCGGTGGAAATTATCTCTATAAACAGTACTCAAATTGCTCTTTTACAAACCTATAAAGGTTTTTTTTACATCTTCATTACTACTGTTCTCCTCTATATTCTTTTTTCATATTTTTTACGTTCACAGAATAAAGAGTATATCAAACGTCTTGAAATATTAGAAAAACAGACAGAACTAGCAAAATCCCTAGATGTTTCCAATGAAATGTACCGTGCACTTTTTGACAATATGCTTGACTCTGCGACACATTGCCGAATAATTTACGAGAATGGTAAACCTATTGATTTAGAATATTTAAGTGTCAACAATATTTTTGAGTCCATGACTGGATTCCACGCTGCTTGCGGACATAAAATTAGTGAGTTTATTCCTAATTATGCAGAAGAAAATCCTGAGAGTCTCCTTGTGTTTGATGAAGTTGCATCTAGTGGAAAAGCTCGCAAATGGGAGCACTATCTCA
>JBBRBK010000005.1:0-75914 GCA_038205935.1 Campylobacterales bacterium | reverse complement strand
AAAAACTTGGATAGAAGAGAGGAAAGTATCTAATGGCTTTAGCGATCATGTGCTCAGGTGGCGACGCGCCGGGGATGAATCCTGCAATTAAGAAGTTCGTAGATTATACACTCCACAAGAATCAAGAAGCATATTTGATTTATGATGGACTCGAAGGACTCATAGATGGAAAGATAAAAAAAGCTACCCATAAAGATGTTGCTGGAATCGTGCATTTTGGTGGGACTATTATCCGCTCTTCACGTTCAAAAAGATTTTTCGAATATGAATATAGAGAAAAAGCATATAATAATATAAAACAGAGTAATATCAAAGGTGTGATTGTTTTGGGTGGGGATGGTTCCTTTCGGGCAATGCAAAGATTCAGCTCTGAGTTTGATATTAATTTTGTCGGTATCCCCTCCACTATCGATAATGATATTTATGGCACAGAGTATTGTCTTGGTGTTGATACCTGTTTAAATGTTATCAGAGATGCCCTAGATAAGATAAGAGATACTGCATCTTCATTTAACCGTGCTTTCTTAATTGAAGTCATGGGTAGAGACTGTGGATATCTCGCTGTGGCTTCGGCTATGGTGAGTGGTGCTGAGATTTGTATCATCCCTGAGCTGGAGTTCAATAAAGAAAAAATGGAAGCGAAGCTTGTAAAAGAGATAGCAGAGGGGAGAAACTACGCTTTAGCCGTTATCTCCGAGGGTGCGAAAAAAACGACCGAGATTCATCAGTGGATGGAAGAAAAACTTGGACTTGAAACAAGAGTGAGTATTTTAGGACATATCCAAAGAGGGGGAAATCCTACTTTTTATGACCGTATGATGGCTTTTGATTTTACGATTGCGGCCGTTGATTATCTTCTCTCTCACAATGACTCGAACAAAGTCGTCGTGTTTAACAAGGGTGAGTTTAGTTTTATAGAGATCGACGATGTAGTACAAAACAAATATGAGTTACCAAAGCATTTTATTGATGCTGTAAATTATTTAGATTAAAAGGAGAAATATGAAAGCAGTAGTTATGGCAGGCGGATTTGGAACAAGGATCCAGCCTCTGACACATTCACGTCCAAAACCGATGTTGCCTATTATGAACAAGCCGATGATGGAACATACAATGATGATGCTCAAAGATCTTGGCATTAGCGAGTTTATTGTGCTTTTATATTTTAAGCCTGAAATTATTCAAGATTATTTTAAAGACGGAAGCGATTTTGGTATTAAGATCACTTATGTTATTCCTGATGATGATTATGGAACTGCTGGAGCTGTGAAGCTTGCAGAGGAGTATATTGGAGATGAAAACTTCATTATTATCAGTGGTGATCTTGTAACGGATTTTGATTTCTCAAAACTATTTGATTTTCATACAAGTAAAAATGCAAAACTCTCTATCGGTCTGACTTCGGTTGAAAATCCTCTGCAGTTTGGAGTAGTGATCGCTAATGAAAACAATGTAATTGAAAAGTTTCTCGAAAAGCCAAGTTGGGGTGAGGTGTTTAGCGACACAATCAATACAGGAATCTATATCATAGAACCGGAAATACTCAAATATATTCCAAAAAATGAGAATTTTGATTTTGCAAAAGATCTTTTTCCTTTCTTAATGGGAAAAAATATCGAGTTGATGGGATATAGTCTCAGTGGATACTGGCGCGATGTTGGTAATCCTGAGAGTTACCGCGAAGTGTATGAAGACCTTTTATCTAACAAGGCAAATTTTCAGATCTCAGGGATAAAACAAACTTATCCTGATGGAGTTCTTTATAGCAAAAGTACATATAAACTTGATAACTCTATTGAAATCGTCGGTACCGTTATGCTTGGAGAAAATGTCACAATAGCAAAAGATGTAAAACTTATCAATGTGGTTATCGGCGATAATGTCACTATTGCAAGTGGTTCAAAGATAAGAAACAGTGTGCTGTGGGATAAAATTTTCGTGGGTAAAAATGCTAAACTCGAAAACTGTGTGATCTGTAATGATAATACCATCGGTAAAAATGTCAAAGCGAAAACTGGGATGATCTTAGCAGAGGGATGTGAAATAGGCGAACTTGCAATGATCGAGCAAGATGTCATCATCTGGCCAAATAAAAATATAGAAGCAGCATCGATTGTGAGTCATAACCTAGTTCTTGGTACAAAATATAAAAATTCTATTTTTGAAAATGGAAGCGTTTCTGGAAAAAGCAATATGGAACTTTCATGTGAGATGGCAACAAAACTCGCAGAAGCTTTTGCCGCGCAACTTCCCGTAGGCTCTAAAATAATTGTTGGACGCGATGATGATAAAAGCTCACGTATGCTCAAGCGTGCATTTTTGGGTGGAATGCTCTCAGCTGGAATAGATGTTTTAGATATTAAAAATGTTCCTCCATCTGTTCTTCGTTTTGCTTTGGCGCATGATCCAAAACTCATCGGCGGTGTACACTTTAAGAGATGTATCGAAGATACGCTAAATTCGGAGATAACCCTTTTTAATGAGGAAGCGATTCGAATCGACTTAGACTCTGCAAAGTCCATAGAAAAATCATTTTTTAGTGAAAAATTTCGTCGCGTTGATTATACGCAAATCGGTACTATCCACGAGACCTTGCATCATATCGAGTGTGCAAATTATAAACAGACTATGGAAGCCAAGATTAACCATTCTATCATTAAATGTAAAAACTTTAAAGTTGCTGTGGATTTGATGCATGGAACTACTGCGGAGATTTTTCCTAAACTTTTAAATGATCTTGGGATTGAAAATATCATCCTTAACAGTTATTATGATGAGAAAAAACTAGCAAATGTCACAGCTTTAGAGAAAAAATCTTATGCAAATATCTCTTCTATCGTGAAAAGTTTGGATTACGATATGGGTGTGATCATCTATCCAAATGCACAGAAAGTGACTTTGGTAACCGAAGAGGGTGTGATACTCGATAAAGTGAAAATCCTTTACAGTGTTTTGGGTCTTTTAAATATCGATGCAAAAGAGAAGAAAAAACGTGTCTTTTTACCGACATGGGCACCTGATATCAAATACTTTGAAAACCTTGAGATAGAGCGTGGAAAATATGTAAATCTTAAAGCTTCAGAATTGCAAAAATATGATCTGATCGCTACAGTAGATGGTAACTTTTCTTTTACAGAGTTTGGCTATACACGTGATGCTATGTATGCGAGTTTGAAAGTTATGCAACTCCTGAGCTGTCATGATGTCAAGCTTTCAGAACTGGCAAAAAGTGTAGATAATTTTTACTATAAATCACTTAAAGTTGATTGTACTCAAGCGCTCAAGGGCAAAATGATGAGAAAGTTCTTAGAAGATGCGAAGGGCAAAAAATCATCCTCTTTGGATGGTGTGAAAATATGGGAAAATGAAACTGATTGGATTTTAATGATTCCAGATCAATATTCAGAACATCTCAATATCTACATCCAAGCTATCGATAGTGTTTCTGGTGAGACACTTTATGAGCGTTATATGCAAAAGATTACTGCTTGGTCAATAGGAGGTTGATTTGAAACTGAGCTTTATTTGGCATATGCATCAGCCGGACTACCGCGATGGTAGTGGAATCATGCAAATGCCTTGGGTATTTTTGCATGCGATAAAAGATTATTATGACATGCCGTGGATGATGGCACGTCATAGCGGGGTCAAAGCTACTTTTAATATCACGCCAACACTGATCCAACAGTTAAAACTATATTATATTCAGCCTCAAGCGGGTGATCGCTTCTTAGCTTTGTGGTCTGTTCATCCCTCTTCATTGGCTGAAGAAGACAGAAACTGGGTAATTAAGATCTGTAAAAGCGCGACTGCAAAGACGATGTTTGAGTCTTCTGTTAGATATAGAGAACATCATTCTCAGGAACATTTTAATAATAGTGAGCTTATTGATTTAGAGATGCTTTTTGTACTTTCGTGGTGTGGTGCTTATCTCAAAGATAATAATATTATCGTACAGCAACTCATCGCCAAACAAAAAGATTATACCAATGATGAAAAACTTACTCTTTTAAACGAACTTTCCGTTTTTATCACAGGTATCTTTGATTACTATCTTAAACTTCATAATGATGGTCTCATCACACTCTCAACTACGCCATTGACACATCCGATATTACCGCTTTTAATGGATATGAATAATGCCTTAAGTGCAAATCCAAATACAGATATTCCAAAAGATTTTATGGATCTTTCAGAGGATGCACGCTTACATGTAACAAGAGCAAAAGATCTATTTTTTGAGACATTTGGCTACATGCCAACTGGTTTTTGGCCTGCGGAGGGCGCAGTTGATCCAAAAAGCGTTGCACTTTTAAAAGAGTGCGGCGTTGAGTGGATCGCAACAGATGAGGAGATATTATTTCGTTCACTGAACTCTTCTGTGAGAGAAAATCTTTATACTCCTTACATGTATAAAGGGATGCGTATTGTTTTTCGAAATCATTATCTCAGCGATTTAATAGGCTTTACCTACTCTAAAATGGAAGCTTCTCAGGCTGTATCAAATTTTATGCATGAGCTTGAAAAGATAGAACATACAGATGCTGATGCGACTGTTTTTGTTATCTTAGATGGCGAAAATGCTTGGGAATTTTTTACTAATAACGGCTTCGATTTTTTTGATCTCTTGTATAAAGATCTCCAAGAATCTACATGGTGTCAAAGTGTGACAATGGATGAAGTATCGCAACTTCCTGCAAGAGAATTGGCATATTTGGCAGCTGGTAGCTGGATCCATGGAAATTTTAATACTTGGGTTGGACATCGTGAAAAAACAAGAGCTTGGGAACTGATTTATTTGACTAAAAGAGATTATGAACATCATAAAAACTCATTGGATGAGGGAACTCGAGAGAAGGTAACTGAGCACTTTTTATTGGCTGAATCCTCAGACTGGTTTTGGTGGTATGGAGATGATCATTACAGTGAATTTGGAGCAGAGTTCGATGAGCTATTTCGTTTTCATCTCATAGATATCTATACACTTATCAACATAGCGCCGCCATCAGATCTTTTTATCCCCATTGTTGAGCATAAAAGTACACAAAATTTTTGGCTACAGCCCCAATCAGATATCTCTCCTGTTATCAATGGTAAACATGATTCTTTCTTTGAGTGGATTGGTTGCGGGATCATTGATGAGAGTAAACTTTTTTCCACTATGGACAAAGAGCGTGGGCCGATAAAGAAAATTTTGTATGGACAAGATGATTTGAAACTCTATTTTGCTTTTGAAGCAAGGATGAGTGAGCTTTGCGGTACTTACACAATGGAAGTTATTATAGAACCTCTTGGACTAAGAAAAAAAATAGATTTTGAGATACAAGCAAGCTTTATCGGTGAATTAGAACTTTATGTGATGTGCCAAGATCTTTTAGAAATGAGCATAGACAGAAGCAAAATCACGATCGATGAGATCTCTATAAAGTTTGAGCTTGAAAAAGATGGTCAGATTATTCAGATATTGCCAGGATTTGGCGAGCTTAAAATTGATTTGAGCAATGATTACAGTAGAAACTGGTTTATATAAGGATGGACATGAAAAAAGTATCTCTTCTCTTTGGTATTCATATGCATCAACCCGTTGACAATTTCGGGGATGCGGTGGAAGAGGCCATAAACCTGTGTTATAAACCTTTCTTTGAAACAATGGTAAGATATCCTGAGTTTAAGTTTGCAGTCCATTCAAGTGGATGGTTACTTGATGTGATACGCACAAAACATCAAGATATCTTTGAAAATATGCAGGTTTTGACGAAGCAGGGTTCCATTGAATGGGTAAGTGCCGGATATTATGAACCGGTGTTAAGTTCTATTCCCTCTTGCGATAGAATCGCACAAATAGAGATGATGAATAAATTCTTGAAAAAACATTTTGGCGTGCACCCAAAAGGGCTATGGCTGACAGAGCGAGTGTGGGAGAGCGCATTGGTTCCTGATCTGGCTACATGTAAGATTGATTATGTACTTGTGGATGATTATCATTTTTTAAGCAGCGGTTATGATGCTTCTAGGATGGATGGATATTATACGACAGAAGAGAGTGCCAAAGAACTTTCTCTTTTTCCAATAGCAAAATCATTGCGTTATGCTCTGCCTTTTTACAGTGTACAAAGATCCATAGAGGCTATTTTGGCTTGTTCTTCGCGTGAGAATTCTGCGGCTATTATCTTTGATGATGCTGAAAAGTTTGGTTTATGGCCTAAAACGCATGAATGGGTATATGAAAAAAAATGGCTAGAGCAGTTTGTAGAAGCTGTTTTGTCACATGAGCAGATCATCCCAGAACATTACAGTCACTATATGAAGAAAAATCGCTCTTTAGGGATCGCATATCTTGGCAACACCTCTTATATAGAGATGGGTGAATGGAGTTTACATGCCGAGCAAACGCTCTCTCTTGAAAAGCTCAAACAGAATGTCGGCGAAGAGTATTTTAACGATATCGGTGTGGCTTTTATAAAAGGTGGTATCTGGAAAAACTTTTTTGTTAAATACCATGAAAGCAACTATCTGCACAAACGCATGCTTTATTTTAGCAAGGATCAAGAAAAACTTTCAAAGAGCGCTTTAGAGTCTCTGTATAAGCTTCAGACAAATGATGTATTTTGGCATGGAATTTTTGGAGGTTTATATCTTCCAAACCTTCGAGACAACGCCTACAGATATCTTCTTGAACTTGAAAAATCAAGAGCGAAAAAAGGGGTTAGTTTCGAAATACTAGATATTGATATAGATGGCTATGATGAGTTAAAAGTACTCACACACAATATCAGTGCTATTTTTTCAAGTAAATTTGGCGGACAGATGGTAGAGTTTGGTTCTTTTGACACACTCTTTAACTGGCAAAACACGCTTATGCGACGTTATGAAGCTTATCATGAAAAGATATTTCAAGCTAAAGGTGAGCTGATTGTTCATGAAGAAAAAAGTGATGAGATAACGACTATCCATAATGATAATGTCGTTCAAGATGAAGAGCTCAAAGCTGAGCTTATTTATGATTGGCATCCAAAAAACTCTTTTGTCGAACATATTTGTACGGAGCAATTGACACTCGAGAATTATAGAAAATTAGCATTTAAGGATGTCGCAGATTTTGCAAATCAGCCATTTCTTCTTGCTAAACATAAAACTGTTTTTAGTCGTGAGGGCGCTATTTATTTGGAAAAAACTTACAAAACAACGATGAAAAAAGAGTATGGTTTTGATACAAACTCTATTTTCTTGAAGCTGGATTGTAAAAGTTTGTGCGAAGAAAAGCTTTATTTTTTCCAAGAGTTCAATTTTCATTTTGCTCATCCTCATAAGGTGACTTTTAATGGAAAGACTATTCAAGACGGATTTAGTGAGCAAAATTGCAAAGAACTTGTCATCATGGATGATTTTACAAATAAGGTTTTGAAACTAAAGATGAGTCAGGAATGTACAATATTGGGATATATTCTAAACACTGTTTCACAAAGTGAAAGCGGTTTTAATAAAATGGCGCAAGAAATCTCATTTGTCTTGATGCTGCCATTTGTCAAAAACCTTACATGGAGGGTGGAATTGGAGTTGGAAAATGTCTGAGATACGATTGGATAGAATCCACAATAAATATGTTGTAATAGCGCCAGAGAGATTATTTCGGCCAAATCTAAATTGTCGTAATGAGAAAAAAAACAGTGTATCTATAATCTGCCCTTTTTGTGATGGAAATGAAGATCTTACTCCACCTGAAATCTTTGCCATACGTGATAACGGGGCAAATGAACCTTCTTGGAAGACAAGAGTTGTTCCCAACCTTTACAAAGCGGTGCAGATAGAACTTGCAGATATTTCTAAAAGAGAGGGAATATTTGAGTCGATTCCAGGAGTCGGCGCGCATGAAATTCTTATCGATTCTCCCTGTCATGAATGTGATTTTTACCAGCTAGATGTTTCTGCTATAGAAGATTGGTTTCGAACTATGATTATTCGTATTGAAGATTTAAAAAATGATACACGATTAATTTATTTGAGTATTTTCAAAAATGTTGGTATCAATGCAGGTGCGACTCAAGAACATCCTCATACTCAACTCTTAGCATTACCTATTATGCCAAAAGAAGAGATGGCCTTTTTAGAAGAAAATATGCGATATTATCGAAGTCATGGGCGAGGTTTAGTAGAAGATGTCATTTTTAATGAGCTTTCATCCAAAAAAAGAATAGTTGCCCGTCATGGTAATTTTGTTGCCTTTTGTCCCTATGCGAGTGCTTATCCTTTTGAAGTGATGATAGCACCGCTTACAAATATTGCCTCTTTATGCAAATGCAGTAGAAAAGATGTATCAGATCTTTCTATTTTGATCAAAAGGGTGTTTGAAAGCTTACATAAACAGCTTGGAGTCTTTGCTTATAACCTCTCATTGAAGATGGCACCACTCAATACAAATTTTGAAAATGAAATTTATATGAACCATTTGGATAAAAATTACCGTTTTATTTTACGAATCACTCCGCGTATCTATAATCTTGGCGGTTTTGAGATCTCTACAGGTATGGCGATAAACAGTGTCGTGCCTGAAGAATCTGCAAAAATGCTCGGCGGAGAGTAGAAAATGAAGATTCTTTTTGCTTCAAGTGAAATATTTCCATATGCAAAAAGCGGCGGACTCGCAGATGTGGCAGATGCACTGCCTAGAGCGTTAAGTGCTTATACAGAGCTTTATAGTGTGATCCCTTTGTATGGTTTTATGAGTAAAAAAGATCTTCAATTATCCCAGAGTTTTGAAGTAAGTCTAAGGGATGAAAAATACAAGATCAATGTGTATACAAAACTTCAAAATACTCATAAGATCTTTTTTATAGAAGCACCGCTTTTAAGTGAAACCCAAACTCTTTACTGTGATAAAGATGGAGATTACGCAGATAATGATCTTCGTTTTGCAATCTTTTGCAAAGGTGTTGTCGCTCTTGCTTTGAGCTTACATGTAGAGGTTTTACATCTTAATGATTGGCATACTTCTTTGTGTGCACTTTTTGTAAAAGAGCAGAAATTACTGCTCAAAACAGTTTTAACTATCCATAATCTTGCGTATCAAGGTGTTTTTGAAAAAGAGACACTTAAAAAGCTCGGGATAGATGAAAAATATTTCACAATGGATGGCTTAGAGTTTTATGGCAAGGTGAACTTTTTAAAAGCGGGCATCGCGTACAGTGACGCAGTGACAACAGTGAGTCCAAGCTATGCAAAAGAGATACTCACATCGGAGTTTGGATGCGGGCTTGAAGGGTTTTTAACACATCACAAAGCAAAACTCAGCGGTATTTTAAATGGTATCAATGAAGTCGTTTTTGATCCTCGTATCGATAAAGCACTTTTCGCGTCTTATGAAAATGTAGAGGGAAAATATCAAAACAAAGTTGCTTTGCACAAAACTTCAAAACTCAAAGATCCTAGACGTCCTTTATTTGTCATGATCACTCGGCTAGTTGAACAAAAAGGGATCGATCTTGTCCTCGAATCGATGGAGCCATTATTACAAAATAAGCTCAATCTTTTTATCATCGGCGAGGGCGAGGCCAGATTTGCGGAGCAGTTGCAAGCTCTCTCATTAAAGCATGAAAATCTTGAGTTTTTAAACGGCTATGATGAGGTCTTATCACATCAGCTTTACGCCGCGGCAGATTTCTTGCTGATGCCATCACGCTTTGAACCTTGCGGTCTCAACCAAATGATTGCGATGCGTTATGGAACGATTCCCATCGTACATGCAACGGGAGGATTAAAAGACAGTGTTCACGAAGATAAATCCAAATGCGGACAAGGGATACTCTTTAAAAAGCAGAGTAAGCAAGCACTTTTACTTGCAATAAAAAGGGCTTTGACTCTTAAAAAAGAGAAAAAGCAGTTTGAGTCAATGGTAAGGTTTAATATGCAATGCGATTTCTCATTTGAACGAAGTGCCTTAGCATATCTTAAAATCTACGAGAGCCTTGTATCAGTCCACGCGGCTTTACTTTTATAAAAGGATAAAATATGAAAAAAAGAAAATTAAATATCTTATTTGTGGCTTCAGAAGTTGTGCCATTTGCAAAAACAGGCGGACTCGCAGATGTTGCCGGCGCACTTCCAAAAGCACTTAAAGCTCTTGGGCATAATATCATCGTCGTGATGCCAAGATACTATAAGATAGATCCATCAAAACTTACAAAACTTGAAACTCCTTTAGGCGTGCCGATGGGTGCGATGGGAGAGCTTTGGGCTGGAGTTTATACATCAACTTTGCCTGGAAATGATGTTCCTATCTATTTTATAGACTATGAGCGTTATTTTGGAAGAGGCGGCTTGTATGAAGATCATGATGGTTCTTATGAAGATAATGGCAACCGTTTTGTTTTCTTTTCAAAAGCGGCTTTACAGCTATGTAAGATGCTCTCCTTTACGCCTGATATCATTCATGCAAATGACTGGCATACTGCGCTTGTGCCTCTTTTGGCAAAGACAAGGTTTGTGCATGACTTTGCAAATGCAAAATCTGTTTTAACGATCCACAATCTTCAACACCAAGGACATTTTCATAAAAATCTGATGGATCTCATGGAAGTGGGTTGGGAGCATTTTAATGCACGTGAATTTGAGAGTTTTAATAGTGTGAACCTTTTAAAAGGCGGCATTATGCACGCTGATGCAATCACGACCGTTTCAAAAAAATATGCCGAGGAGATTCAAACGCGTGAGTTTGGTTTTGGGCTTGAAGGCCACATCCGAGCACACAGTGAAAAGCTTTTTGGGATTTTAAATGGCGTGGACTATGATGAATGGAATCCATCAGTGGACAATCTGATAGCCCAAAAATTTGATGTGGGTGATATGGCTGGAAAGCTTACATGTAAGCGTGATATACAGCGTCATTTTAATCTCGAAGTACGTGATGATGTGCCGCTTATCGGTTTTGTCGGACGTCTTGCAGAACAAAAAGGGATAGGACTTATCGCCGGGATCATCCATGGACTGCTTGATATGGATATCCAGATTGTGATGCTCGGAGCTGGCGAGAAGTGGGCTGAGGGATTTTTCAGCGATGTTGCAACGCATCGAAGTAACTTTGGTTTACATGTAGGCTATTCTGATGCGCTTGCACACGGCATTGAAGCGGGAAGTGATATGTTCTTGATGCCCTCACTTTTTGAACCTTGCGGACTCAACCAGATCTACAGTCTTCGTTATGGGACATTGCCGATAGTTCGAGCAACGGGCGGACTCGATGACACGATCCAAAACTTTGATGAACGCCATGAAAATGGAAACGGATTTAAGTTTGATGATGCTACCCAAGAGGCTTTGTATTACACAGTTTTATGGGCGGTAAATATCTATAATAAAGATAAAAAAAGTTTTCTAGATATGCAGGAGAGAGCGATGAAACAGCATTTTGGTTGGGATGATTCGGCAAAAAGTTATGAAGCGGTGTATAACTATATCTTAGGTTTTGAACCACAAAAGCCGTCATTATGAAATATCAAACTTTTTATGACGTGACACTTTTTTCTGATCTTGATATTTATCTTTTTAAAGAGGGAACACACGCAAAACTTTACAACCATTTGGGCTCACATTTTATGCAAAGAGATGGTAAAGATGGAGTTTATTTTGCAGTGTGGGCTCCAAATGCAAACGCTTTACATGTAAGAGCTGATTTTAACGATTACAGCACGACTTCTCATCCGTTAAAAAATAGAGATGATGGTTCTGGCATCTGGGAAGGCTTCATTGAAGACGTAGATGAGGGGATGACATATAAATATCATATCACTTCAGATGCCTTACATGTAAGCTCCGATAAGGCTGATCCATACGCTTTTTTTGCAGAAGTCGCACCAAGTTCAGCATCAAGAGTTTGTAAGCTTGATGGCTATGTTTGGGGTGATGATGAGTGGATGAAAACACGCCATAAACATAACTCCCATAAAGCTCCAGTCTCGATTTATGAAGTGCATCTTGGTTCATGGAGAAGAAAAGTTGAAGAGGAAAATCGCTTTTTAACTTACACAGAGCTCGCAAATGAATTAGCTGAGTATGTGAAAAATATGGGCTTTACTCACGTGGAGATTATGCCTATCACCGAGTATCCGTTTGAGGGTTCTTGGGGTTATCAGACGACGGGATATTTTGCTCCGACATCGCGTTATGGCTCACCAAGCGAGTTTATGAGTTTTGTGGATATTTTGCATAACAACGGCATCGGCGTCATTCTCGACTGGGTGCCTTCACACTTTGTGACAGATGGACATGGACTTTCAAATTTTGACGGGTCATGTTTGTATGAACATAAAGATCCAAGAAAGGGCTATCATCCAGAATGGGGCAGTGCAATTTTTAATTATGATAGAAATGAAGTGCGCGCGTTTTTAGTAAGCTCGGCACTTTTTTGGCTCGAATATTACCATCTTGATGGCATAAGAGTGGATGCTGTGGCTTCGATGCTTTATCTTGATTATGCAAGAGAAGAGGGCGAATGGATTCCAAATGAAGATGGAAGCAACGTCAACCGCGGCGCTGTACAGTTTTTAAAACAGTTAAACTCCACGGTGTATGAAGAATACAACGACATTATGATGTTTGCAGAGGAATCCACAAACTACTCGATGGTGAGCCGCCCAGTTGCAGATGGTGGACTAGGGTTTGGCTATAAATGGAATATGGGTTGGATGCATGACATCTTAAAATATATGAAGTTCGATCCGCTCTTTCGCCAACATCATCACCAGCATTTGACTTTTAGTTTTGTTTACATGTACAACGAAAACTATCTATTGCCGCTTAGTCACGATGAAGTGGTCCATATGAAAGGCTCTTTGGTTAACAAGATGCCTGGAGATAATTATAAAAAGTTCGCAAATCTTCGTGCACTTTTTTCTTTGATGTATGCGCATCCTGGAAAAAAATTGCTGTTTATGGGTGGAGAGTTCGCACAGTTTGCGGAGTGGAATTTTGAGCGAAGTTTGGACTGGCATTTACTAGCCTATGATGGTCATAAAGGCGTGCAAAACGTTCTCAAAGAGCTCAATCACCTATATAAAATAGAACCTTCACTGCACAGAAATGATGTAGAAAAAGAGGGTTTTTCTTGGATAGATGAAAACGATTATAGTGCGAATGTGATCTCGTTTATAAGAAAAGGTGCGAGAAATGAAAAGCCTCTTATCATCATCTGTAACTTCTCAGACAAAGAGCATATCGGTTATGTTTTAGGTGTGCCCACAAGTGGGGAATATGTCGAGATTTTTAACTCCAATGACAAATCTTTTGGCGGCTACACAGAGACAAATACAACTCCAATAAAGTCACAAGCCAAAGAGTGCCACGGAAGAAAAAACAGCTTACATGTAACGCTTGCGCCACTCAGCGTGGTCTATTTGAAGAAGGTATAGCTCACTTTTTCAGAGCTTTAATCTCAGCCACATCTTTTGGATGAGATTAAAAATGCATGGACTTAACAATAAGTTCTGATGCTTTGTAAGACCAATGTGTGTCATCTGGATAATAAATATCTTTGATGCCGTTTGTCACTGCATTTTGTAAAATAGTCTTAGAATTAATAAACTCATAATTTTTAGAAAGTTTAGAAAAATCTTCAAAAAAACTACTTCTTCCATACTTGTTTTTTTCAATCATAAAATCACTATAAATAGTATATTTATTTGGAGTGGCTAAAACTATTAATTTAACACCGTGTTTTTTTAAAATCTTTGCTAAATTGTTTAAATTATCATTAGCAATTTTCAGATTTATTTCGTTTGATAACATATTATTTTTAATATCATCGCCATAAAAAAGTAAATCATTTGAGTGTTGGGCAGTAAATAAATTTTGTTTTAATGGTACTTTATAAACTATGTTTATAAAACCATTATCAGAGTAATTTCTTAGTATACTATATAAGACAAATTTGATATTTCCATCATTTATAAAGCTATATTCTGGAGGATTATTGTGATATTTTGAATCTTTGCATAGATTCATTAAGTCTTGAATATGCATTGTTTTTTTCTCATCTATACTTGATGTCATTCGCTCGATAAAAGAACGCTCAACGCTTTCAAGTATAATCGTTTTTACACCTAGTTTTTCCAGCATTCCCGAGTTTGCTAATACAATAGGTGTATTTAAAAATGAACCAGATATTACTTGAAAATTTAATATTTTTTGATTGTATGAAGTTGCTATATAATCCGCATAAAAAGGATTTTTTCCTCCACCTCCTCCATTTGAAAACGAATCTCCTATAGTCATAATATCAAAATGTTGATTTACACCTAAAGATAATATATCACTCTCTTCATAATGTTTTATAGGTAAATCAACATCTCTCTTTCTGAGAGTTAAAGATGTTGAGATATAGCCAAGTCTTGATAAATCTCCACCAATAAAATTTTCTTTTTTGTTTTCTAAAAATATCTTTTTTGTATAAAGTTCCCATACTGAAAAATTAAAAATAGCATATGTCATATTTGCTATGATGAATAATTGCATTAGATGTTTGATTCTCACGATTTTCCTTAAAAATTAAAATATAAAAATTCACTTACCTTTGCAAGAAAAGGAATAGAATAAAACCATAATAAAATACTTATCCAGAATAATTGTTTTATTGATAATTTATTCACAAATTCATTAGAATTTTTGAACCATAAAGCAAATACTATGACCCCTCCAATAAATAACAGATTTCTTCCACTTATACTTAAATTTGATAAAAATTGCTCTTGAAATTCAATCCCATAATTACTCAAAAAAGCCAACTTTACAGCCAAACTACCTGGTAGTACAA
The DNA here is from genome assembly GCA_038205935.1 of Campylobacterales bacterium. Classification (GTDB taxonomy): domain Bacteria; phylum Campylobacterota; class Campylobacteria; order Campylobacterales; family Sulfurimonadaceae; genus Hydrocurvibacter. Next base: position 61,114 of record JBBRBK010000005.1, on the reverse strand, counting down.
TCCCTTCATATCCTACCATCCCACCAAGAACTTTTTTAACGCTATCAAAATCTTTAGCTCTAAAAAACACCCAAGCAATATTTACAAAGTTAAAGGTGATGAACCATGCGAGATATTTATTCATACTCCATTTTAGATCTGCCCAGATTCTATGTATAACAATAGCACTGCCGTGTAAAGCTCCCCAGATAACAAACATCCAACTCGCACCATGCCAAAGACCGCCAATGAGAAAAACAGAAAAAAGATTAAAGTAGTTTCTAAATCTTGATACTTTATTGCCACCAAGAGGGATGTAAATATAATCTCTTAAAAATCTTGAAAGTGTAATGTGCCATCTTCTCCAAAAATCTTGAATATTTGTTGCTTTATATGGAGAGTTGAAGTTGATGGGAAGGCGGATATTAAACATCAAGGCTACGCCGATTGCCATATCTGTATAACCGCTAAAATCAAAATAAAGCTGTAAGGTATAGCTTAAACTTGTAGCCCAAGCTTCTACAAGATTAAGTGTCGTTGCAAAGTCAAATCCTGTATTCGTCCAAGTAGCAAAAGTATCCGCGATAACTACCTTTTTAAAAAGCCCAATAGAAAAAAGAAAGAGACCACTTGCTACATTTCGCCACCTTACAGCAAAGTTCCATTTATTTGCAAACTGAGGCATCATCTCTTTATGATGTAAAATCGGACCTGCGAGTAAATGTGGAAAGAAAGTCACAAAAAGCATATAGTGAACAAGGTCATACTCTTTGACTTCTTGTTTGTAGGCATCCACTAAAAAAGCGATTTGTGTAAAGGTAAAAAAACTTATCCCAAGGGGTAAGATGATGTGAGACAAAGGGACATTTGCCCCAAAGATGCCATTGAAGTTTGTAAGAAAAAAGTCTGTGTACTTGAAATATGCCAAAAGAGCGATGTTAAAAAAGATACCAAAAAGAAGAAGTTGTTTAGAAGAGAATGTTTTTAAAAGCTTAGAAGAATTCCCCCCCCCATCAGCTTTTGGAGCATCTGCCATTGCAGAACCTACAAAAAAGTTTACAAAGATACTTGCGAGTAAAAGAGGGATATAAACGATATTCCAATACCCATAGAAAAAAAGACTCCCACCGACAAGCCAGATTTTTGAACCAAGTACAAGCCGTTTGTGTAAAAGCCAGAAATAACCTACGAGAGTTATTGGTAAAAAGAGGAAGATAAATATATAAGAATTAAATAACACGCTTACCGCCAATAATTTGAGTTTGGCATTATATCCTATTCTTCATCATCATCTTCCTCTTCTACCGCATCAAACTCTTTTGGGGCTTGTATATTTTTCCATTTGAGTCCCTCTTTATGGAGCCGTTTTAAATGCTTATCTATATTTTGGCTGGTGACTAGATTTTTGTTAGCTTGAATTCTTTCCAAGATCAGATGATTGATCTTTTCTGAATAGTGATAAAGATCTTTATAGTTTGTAAAATCATAGATAAACGGCTCTTGCTGAAAATCGTAAACTCTGACGTTTTTATATTTTACTAATGTTTTGAGTACATATTCCTGGAACTTGATGATGTTATCTAGCGAACCTGTTTCATCTGCATGTTTCCAACTGAGATAAGAGTAGGGCGGGAGAAAAATAATAAATCGAATATCTTGGTTTGCTTCGATGATTGAAAGAAATTCTGTATCAAAATTCTTTTTTAAAGCTGCAAAATTGAAATCTTTTTTATTATATTTATTTTTTCTATCCGTTTCATTTCTGTCTCTCCAGAAGTTTTGCACAGCCTCTGCATTGAATTTACACTCTTGGTACCAGCAAAAAGCGTTTTCGTAGGCCTTTGAAACTCTCTTGTAGTAGGTATTTTCCAAAACAAAATAACTTTGCTGCAGAGTTTTGTATGATATGAGATATTTCAAATTTGAGAGCAGATCGTTATGATACATCTCTGTTGGAAAAGGGGGTTCACTCATTTTAAAACCATCATCACGCAATTGATTTTTATAAGCAAAATAATCCAAGCCGTAAATGATCGTATTGGCTTTTTTCTGAGAAAGGAGGTGATTTAACAAAATAGAAAATTCATGTCCGCTTCCGCCTGAAAATGGCAGTTTGACAGATTTAACATTCATCACTTCATCAACATCATTAATATTGAAATTTTCTATCATAGATGTACCGACAACTGCCGTATCGTAATACATGTGTTGGGCTATTCCCGAATCTATATATCTTTCATCAGCGTAAGTATAAAAATATTTGAGATCAGGATTTACTCTAAATTTCATAAAGGGGTCTATAAACCAATTGGCACTCATAATCATTAGTTCGACAATGAATACAATGGCTAAAATTTTAAAACTGTTTTTTTCCCACATGTCAAAACCCTAAAATTGAAAATAGATAAATTCACTTACCTTTGAAAGGTAGAGAATTCCAATTATTAAGAGCAAAGCAGTGAAGAGTTGATATTTCAACGTTGCTTTTTGCATCTTTGCCCATTGATTTGAGTTTTTAAATACAAGTGTCATAAGTACTCCGAGAATAACTTGCCAGTAAACACTGCTATCGTAAATATCATCCAAGTTAAATTCCCCAAGATCAAACATTGCTATGACAACATTGGTTGCATCTTCCCAAGTGGGCGCTCTAAAAAACACCCATGCAAGGTTGACAAAGTTAAAGGTGATAAACCATGCAAGCACTGTTGGAAGTTTAAAGCCAAATGACTTCCATGCATGGTTGATAACTAAAGCAATACCGTGTAAAAATCCCCAAAAGACATAAGTCCAGCCAGCTCCATGCCAAATGCCACCAATGACAAAAGTGGCCATAAGATTGACATAGGTTCTGAAACTTCCTTTTCTGCTGCCGCCGAGAGGAATGTAGATATAGTCACGCAAGAAACGAGAAAGCGTCATATGCCATCTTCTCCAAAAATCCTGAATGCTTGTGGCCTTGTATGGAGAGTTAAAGTTGATAGGAAGGCGGATATTGAAAAGTAAACTCACTCCGATCGCCATATCTGTATAACCACTAAAATCAAAATAGAGTTGTAGGGTATAAGTGAGTGATGCGGCCCAAGCTTGTAACATATCCAAATTTATGGTGTCGGCATAAAAATAGTTTGCATAGTCAGCAAAAAAATCAGCGATAATCACTTTTTTAAATAAACCGATTGAAAATAAAAAGAGTCCAGCTCCAATATTGCGCCATCTCAGAGCATAATTCCATTTGCTTGCAAACTGAGGCATCATCTCTTTGTGATGTAAAATTGGACCTGCAAGTAAATGTGGAAAGTAAGTTACAAAGAGCATATAGTGTAAAAGATTATACTCTTTGACTTCATTCTTATATGCATCCACTAAGAATGCTATCTGAGTAAAGGTGAAAAAGCTGATTCCAAGAGGTAAAATAATGTGAGACAAAGGAACATGCGCACCAAAAATACCGTTAAAGTTGACAAGAAAAAAATCTGTATATTTGAAATAAGCCAAAAGAGCAATATTGAAAAATAAACCAAACCAAAGAAGCTGTTTAGAAGAGAATGTTTTGAGCAGCTTTGCTCTTCTTTTTCCTCGCGGTGCATCTGACATTGCCGAACCCACGGAGAAGTTGATAAAGATACTTGCGAGAAGAAGAGGGATGTAGATAATATTCCAGTAGCCATAAAAAACAAGACTGCCACCGACTAGCCAAACTTTTGAGCCTAATACAAGTCGTTTTTGTAAAAGCCAAAAGTAGCCCATAAGCATAACAGGTAGGAATAAAAAAATAAAAGCATAAGAATTAAATAACAATTTTACCGCCAACGAATTAAGTAGGGAATTATATCGTTTTTGGCTTTAGATATTTGTATAAAATTATTTAAAGACGACTTAATAACTCAGCTTTTTTAGAGTTGAATTCATTGTCACTCAGTACACCCGCATCATGTAGTTTTGCAACTTGTTCGATCAGTTCAACAATCGCAATAGACGAGTGATTTGACTGCTCATTTATCTCAGGTTTGATCGGTTGCGTAGTTATATTTGGTATAAAAGGCTCTGGATTTAAAAAGTTGTTGTTTGTCGGTTGGATAAAATTACTTTGTGGTGCAACAGTGTTCGCACCTGAAACAATAGGAAGGGTAGAAACGGCAATAGTGCCATACTGACTACTAAAAGTGAGTGAATTATTTCCGCCTTGCTGTTGAGAAACTCCACCTATGTTGTTATCGAGCGTATCATAAACAGTGACTTGACCGTTTAATTCAACAGCAAGTCTATGAGGAAAAACTGCGTAACGGATGTTATTTTGCGAGCCGCTGCTAAAAGGTGCACCAAGATCAGTTGGCCACCATTGGTTACTTCCCGGTGTACCTGCAGGAATCACTGGAAATATTTGCATTGAAGAAAGTGCATTGGAGATCTCAGAACAGAGATTATCCACTGTCATTTTAAGACCATGGTTGAACATATCTCCAACCATCGTCATTCCGCCTCTCATCCATTGACCCGAGCCACCAAGTTCTGGAGAATTAAACTGAGCCATACTGCCTCCGCCATTGTTAACAGCGCCGATCATATAGATAACAGCATTTGTACTTAAATTATATTTTGAAGCAAGATTATTGACCAGATTTTGGCCTTGTGGAGTAAGTGGTTGGATGGGATTTCCTTGTATTTGGTGATTGAGAGTATATATATTTTATATTTCTGTAGGTGAGTGAAGACAGACACATAATATAGGATAAAATTAAGTGTAGCTCGGATTGTACTACAATTATCCTCTATTCTTGTGTTGAGAGATTCTTGTCATCGTGGAGATTCAATTTTTTTTAGTCTGAGATATTTGTATGTTTCGTGGCTAACAAGTATAAGAATAGGAAATGGAAGTAATATCCAAAGATCACTAAGTGGAACGTGTGCGGTGTTAAATACTTTTTGAACGGCCGTGACATTTAAAAGCATGTAAATCCAGACAAGTACGGCACTCCATGCAAACAAAAGTGTTTTGTTAGATTTCCAGCTGAGTGTCCAGATATTAAAGTCCCAGCTTCGAAGCGTCCAGACGTTTGCAAGCTGGCTTGTCACGGCGCCTAAAAGTGTCATGGTCATCGCCTGAGCGGCAAAAACAGGATCTTTAAGATTGACATCGCCATATTGCCAACCGTGTGAAAAAAGAAAAGTCATAAATGCAAACATCGCCGCACCCGCTTCGATGATACCTATAAAGAAATATCCGCGCTTGAAGACTTCCCAATCAAGAATCTTCTCATCTTTGCTTACAGGCGGTCTTTTCATGATATTTTTTTCAGGATTTTCACTTCCAAGCGCAAGACCTGGGAGCATATCTGAACCAAGATCGATAGACAATATCTGAATTACCGAAAGTGGATTTGGTATCTTAAAAAAGAATGACATAACATAAGGCACGATTTCTGGAACATTGGAGGAGAGGATATAAGTCACAAACTTTTTGATGTTAAAGTAAACCGTTCTCCCCTCTTCGATGGCTGAGACAATGGAGTTGAAATTGTCATCAAGCAAGATCATATCACTTGACTCTTTTGCCACGTCGGTTCCACTTCCCATGGCAATACCGATATCCGCTTTTTTCAGTGAGGGCGCGTCATTGACACCATCACCAGTCATGGCGACGACTTCGCCATTTTTTTGCAGAGCATCGGCGATTTTGAGCTTTTGATTACTTGCCATTCGGGCAAAGATATAGGTTTTTTTCTCTAAAAGTTTTTGAAGCTCTTCGGTGCTAAGTTCTGCAACTTGATTGCCTGTTAAGACTTCATCATATTGTAGACCTATTTGTTTTCCTATCGCTGCGGCGGTGTTAGCGTTATCGCCGGTTATCATGATGATACGGATTCCTGCTGTGTAGCATTTTGCAAGGGCATCTTTAACCTCAGGACGTGCGATATCCATAATGGCGACAAGTCCAAGCAGGGTGAGATTTTCCTCTTCATCTTTATCATTTATCGCGATGGCTAAAACCCTATATGCACTATTTTCAAAGGCTTCAAGTTCGCGTAGGACTCTTTCTTTGGCTTCGTCATCAAAGTTTTTTAATCCGTCCGTATCTTGCAAATGGGTTGTTTTGGTCAGTAATACTTCAGGCGCACCTTTGACAAAAAGGATCTCTTTGCCATCTAATTGTCCAAATGTTGACATCATTTTTCGCTCGGAACTGAAAGGATTTTCTTTTAGTTTTACGAAGCCACTATTTATATTATATTTTTTCGCGGCTGCAACAATGGCAAGTTCTGTCGGATCGCCGATGATCTTATCATCTATAATATTGGCTCTTGAGTTGAAGAGTCCTGCTTGTAGTAAAAGTGTAAGATATTGCTTGGACTTTTCATTTTCATTTTCTATTTCAAATTCTCCCGTCGTTTCATATCCACTGCCGCTGATAGATATCTTTTCTCCGCTTGCAAGATAGATCTCTTTGAGTGTCATCTCATTTTTTGTCAAAGTTCCTGTTTTATCGGTACAGATAGTTGTCACACTTCCAAGTGTCTGCACTGAAGCAAGGTTTTTGATAAGCGCATTTTTTTTAGCCATTCTTTGTGAAGCTAGAGAAAGAGAGAGAGTGATGGTTGGAAGCAGACCCTCTGGAACATTGGCGACTATGAGTGAAAGCGCAAATATCGCCGCCATAAGGATTCCTTTACCTGAAAAATATCCCAAAGCAAAAAAGACGACTCCCGCTAGAAGGGCAAGGATGGTCAAAATTTTAGTCATTTTGATCACCTCTTTTTCAAGAGGTGTGAGACCTTTTTCTATATTGCTTGTAAGCGTTGCGATCTTTCCAAACTCTGTTGCCATTGCAGTTGCCACGACCACAGCTTCGCCGCTTCCGTTTACAACGCTTGTTCCCGCATAGACCATATTTTTCGCATCAATATTTCTTTTTGCTTCTTTACATGTAAGCTCTCTTCTACTTGGTCTTGATTCTCCATCAAGTGAAGAGGTGTTGATGTAAAGTTCATTTACTTCGAGCAGTACACCATCGGCGGCAATTTTATCTCCCTCTTCAAGGAGCATAATATCTCCGGGAACAAGTTCGCTTGCATCCACTTGCACTGTTTTGGCGTCGCGTCTTACTTTGATGATGGTCGGCATTAGTCTTAAAAGTGCGTCCATAGCTTTGTCAGCTTTAAAGTTTTGCCAAAATGTGAAGCTTGCATTGATAATAACGGCGCCAAAGATAGCGTAGCCTAAAATATTATTTCCTTGATGAGGCTGATAATGTTCAGCCACAAAAGCTAAAACAGCTGCAATCTCAAGAAGAATAGGAAAGAATTCTATGTACTGTTTAAAATATTCCTTGACGTAGTTTTTTTTCTTTTTTGACTCTATGACATTTTTACCAAACTCATTTTGTCTCTTTTGTACTTCGCTTACATGTAAGCCCTCTTTGCTTGTCTTAAACTCTAAAAAGAGTTGCTCGGGCGTGTATTCAAAGGGCTTCATACCTGATCTTTGTAAGGAATAAAGAAGAGTGTGTTTGTGATTGGAGTTTCAAATAAGATATCGATGGGATGGTGTCCAAAAAAAGTTTTGTCGTGATGCCCGCCGACTATGGCAAGATCATAGTTATTTTTTACAATATGAGCTTTAATTTTTTCATCTGCTAAAAGTGCAAAATTATGCTTGATGGAAAATTTAAGGTGCATCATTTTTGCAAGTGTAAAATAGTGTTTGAGATTAAATAAAATCTCTTGGAAACGTTCTCTTTCTTGTTGAATAGAAAGATTGGCCATTTCACCCTTTGAAGATTTATCTAAAGAATAGATCTCAGCTTTTGCATTGTAAGCAAGAGTGAAAGCTGAGAAAAAAGTGAATTTTTTTACAGAAAGTTTTGAACCTCTGATTGGCATTACAATTTTATCGACACTCTCTTGCATGGAGAGCTTGAGAACTTTCACGATTGCCAAATCAGTTTTGATATTGGCTTTAAGAAGGGTTTGGGCAAAGGATTTTTCAAAAAAAGAGTGGTTATGTCTTGTGGCACAAAAGATAACATCGAGCTCTTTACTTGTGAGATATTCCTTGGCACCATCGAAGCTGTCAAAGAGGAGAAATTCATTTTCAACTTCATAAGAATCTGCTAGTAATGTGAGCTTTTTGAAGCTTGCTTGTACCTCACTGAGATTATCTTGACTTTCAATATGGATAAAATCAATTTTTAATTTCATCTCTTTGGCATAATGAAGAGCATAGAGTGATGCGCTTTCCGAGATCAAAGAACCGTTTATAAAACTTATAACTCGCATAGAAAACTCCTTACATGTAAGGAGACAATCATAGCACTTTTTTGTTACATCAAAAGAGTGAGTTTACGATCTCCTGTGCCTCTGTTTGTATCATTTTTAAATGTGCTTCATCGATGAAACTCTCTGCGTAGATCTTATAAACATCCTCAGTTCCTGATGGACGAAGGGCAAACCAGCCATTTTTTGCCACAACTTTGAGCCCGCCTATTTTTGCCCCGTTGTCTGCAGATGTGAGGATTTTTTCTATATTTTCTCCCGCAAGAGTTGTGGTTTTTATAGCTTCTGGTGAGAGGTTTTTGAGGATGTTTTTTTGCTTAAGATTTGCCGGAGCATCGATTCTGGCATAGATAGGCGCTCCATGTTTTTTGGTGAGATTTTCATAATATTCACCTGGATCAATTCCTGTAATAGCGAGTATCTCAGCACTTAAAAGTGTCATGATAATGCCATCTTTGTCGGTACTCCAGATTTTTTTGTCTTTTCTTAAAAAGCTCGCACCTGCACTCTCTTCTCCTCCGAAAAATATTTCGCCGTCTATCAAAGGCTCTACAAACCATTTAAATCCCACTGGAGTTTCGTGTACTTTGATGCCGTTATCTTCGCAGATTCGGTCTATCATAGAACTGCTTACAAGTGTTTTACCCACACCAAGACCAGAAAAATCTCTGTTTTTAGCTAAATAATCGATGGCGACTGAGAGATAATGATTTGGATTTAAAAGTCCTTTACTTTTTGTGACAATGCCGTGTCTGTCAAAATCTGTATCATTTCCAAAAGAAATGTCAAAATCATCTTTCATAGCAATAAGACCAGCCATCGCATACGGACTTGAACAATCCATGCGGATTTTCCCATCTTTGTCACAGTGCATAAATGAAAATGTAAAATCTGGCGTATCATGAAAAATAGTCATATTCAGATCGTAACGTTTTTTAATCGCGTGATAATACTCCATACCAGCACCTCCAAGCGCATCAGCACCAATGGAAATGTTAGCATCTTTGATCGCTTGCATGTCTAGCACATCTTGCAAGCCTTCTACATAAGGCGTAACAAAATCATATTCGATGAGATACTGAGATTTGAGTGCATCTTCAATCGGAAGGCGTTTTACATCTTTTAATCCATTTTCCAAAATTTCATTAGCTCTGTTTTCGATCCACTTTGTAATATCTTCATTTGCAGGTCCGCCGTTGGTCGCGTTATATTTGAAACCTCCATCTTCTGGGGGATTATGGGAAGGAGTTACGACGATGCCGTCTGTATCTTGGTGTGTGAGAATAGCATTGGAAATAACAGGCGTAGGCGTGTACTTGAGCGTATAATAGGTAGTTACTTCATTTGCCGCTAGTACTTCAAGTGCCGTTTTATGAGCAGAAGTTGAAAGAGCGTGTGTGTCCATACCTATGAAAAGCTGATTGTTTACTTTGTCTTTTCTGTATTCACACACAGCTTGTGTGATGGCTAAAATGTGATCTTCATTAAAACTTCCAGCAAATGCGCTTCCACGGTGGCCAGAAGTACCAAAAGCAACTCTGTTTGTTTGATTGTTTAAATCTGGTTTTGTAGTGTAGTAACTACTGATGAGATCCGCAACATTAACCAATATCTCTGTTGGTGCTTTTTTCCCTGCTAAAATAGATGCCATTGTTATTCCTTGATCAACTTTTTATACTTCGATTATATCTTTTTTTATTGGAAAAATTGGCAAATTAATATATCTGTAACTCTTTTTTAGGTACACTTACGGAATTTTATATGTAACAAGGGAAATGAGTATGGCAATCGATAACGAACCATTTGAAGAAGAAAATTTTGCTGAAATGTTTGAAGCGTCTCTTAAAGAGCAAGAATCAAACCGTATAACAGAAGGCGAAATCGTAGAAATACAATTAGATGAAAACAGAGCTTTAGTAGGCGTAGGCGATAAACTAGAAGGTATTCTTAGTTTAGATGAATTACGTGATGAAAACGGAGAATTAACATTCGCTGTAGGTGATAAAATTACTGTTATGGTAACAGGTCACTACAATGAGCGTCCGAAAATATCTTATAAAAAGGTATTGGAGCAAAAGAAAACTCTTGATTTCATTGAGGCTCATAAAGATGATTTTGAAGAACTTATCATCGAAGGTACAATCACTAAGAAAAATCGTGGTGGTTATGTGGTAGAAGCGGATGATGTATCATTCTTTATGCCTCGTTCATTGGCAGCTTTTAAAGACAATGAAGAAGTAATTGGACGTAAAATCAAAGCTCAAGTAGTTAAGATTGATCAGGCTGAAATGGCTATCGTTGTTTCACGTCGTAAACTCTTCAACGAAGAGCGTAAACGTAAAAAAGAGATCATTGATGCATTGATGGCAGAAGATGTAATTGTTGAGGGAACAATCAAAAAGATCACTAGCTACGGCATGTTCGTAGATGTTGGTGGTGTTGATGGTTTAGTTCACTACAATGAGATCTCTTATAAAGGTCCGGTAAATCCTTCAAAACTTTATAAAGAGGGTGATGTTGTAACTGTAAAAGCAATCTCTTATGATAAAGACAAACGTCATCTTTCACTTTCTATCAAAGCTGTTCAGCCAGATCCTTGGGCAGAAGTTGAAGATGAATTAGACGAAGGCGATACAATTACAGTAACTGTAAGCAATGTAGAAGCTTATGGTGTATTTGTAGACCTTGGAAATGATATTGAAGGTTTCTTACACATCTCTGAAATCACTTGGGACAAAAACGTTAAAAATCCTGCTGATTATTTAACTGTTGGTCAAGAGCTTGATGTTGAAGTTATAGAGATTAATCCTAAGACTCATAAACTCCGTGTGTCACTCAAACGTCTTTTACCAAAACCGTTTGATGAGTTTACAAAAAACTTTCACGAAGGTGACGTAGTTGATGGTGTTGTTACATCTTTAACTGATTTTGGTGCGTTTGTTCGTATCGGTACTGTTGAAGGCTTATTACATAACCAAGACGCAAGCTGGGAGAAAAACTTTAAATGTAAAGAGATGCTCAAAGTTGGCGAAGAAGTAAAAGTTAAAATTGCAAAAATCAATAAAGAAGATCAAAAAATCTCTTTAAACTCCAAAGCTTTACAAGAAAGCCCGATCGATAAATTTGCAACGACACATAAAGTAAATCAATTAGTTCATGGAAAAATCCGTGATATCAAAGATTTCGGTATCTTCGTTCAACTTGATGATGGTATTGATGCTCTTATCCGTGATGAAGATTTAGCTCCACTTGTAAAAGAGGAATTAACTATTGGTTCAGATATAGAAGCAGCTATCGCGTCTATCGACACTCGTCGTGACCGTATCCGTTTATCAATCAAAAAACTTGATTACATCAAAAACCAAGAGTTGATGAATGAGATCAACGACAATGAATCACACTCTCTAGGTGATTTGATAAAAGATCAACTACAATAAAATGCATAAAGCATTTAAATGGCTGACTCCAATTATAACAGTTGGGGTAGCCATTTTTATTGTAGTTTTTTTAATTAAGATTAACCCATCGGAAAATACTCAAGTAGACAAACTTCAAACAACAAATATAAAAACACAAGATGATGAGCCCGAAAGTATGTGGCTAAATCATTTCTCCAAAAGTGAACAGAGTGGATATTATTATCCTGTAAATGAGATTTACATTAATTTGGATCTTAATGAGCAAAACACTACGACCAAGACTTATCAGTTAGATGCACCTGTTTCTGATGCTTATAAATTATTTTGTTTACAAGAAGTATTAAAACAGTATAATGTGCGTTATTTTTTAAATAAAAATCAAGGAGATACCAAAATACTTCTCTATCTAGATGATAAAAGTAAATTGGATCTTTTAGAAAAAGCTTTAAATACTTATGATATAAGTGCAAAAATTTTGCCTTATAAAGAGGAGAAACAATGGAAAAAAGTACAGTAATAGTTTGTGACCATATTCATGAAGCTGGGCTTGCAATGCTTCAAAATGATCCAAGTATCAATTATGTTTTTGCGGCAGACGTAGATAAAACAGAACTTTTAGGAATGCTTGAAAATGCTGATATAGCAATTACTCGCAGTTCGACTGATGTTGATGCTAAATTTATAGCAGCAGCTAAAAATATGAAAGCAATTGTGCGCGCTGGTGTCGGTGTTGATAATGTTGACATAGAGGGTTGTTCAAAAGAGGGTATCATCGTTATGAATGTGCCTACTGCAAATACTATTGCAGCCGTTGAGCTTACAATGGCGCACATGCTTTCATGTATGAGAATGTTTCCATATTCACATGATCACTTGAAAAATCAACGTATTTGGAAACGTGAAAAATGGTATGGTTATGAGCTTAAAGGGAAAAAACTAGGTGTTATCGGTTTTGGTAATATTGGTTCACGCGTCGCAAAACGTGCAAAAGCTTTTGAGATGGATATCGTTGCTTACGATCCATATATTCACCCATCTAAAGTAACTGATCTTGATATGGTTCATACTAATAATTTTGAAGATATTTTGGCCTGTGATATTATTACTATCCACACTCCAAAAAACAGTGAAACGGTCAATATTATCAATGAAGCAGAGATTGCAAAGATGAAAGACGGTGTGGTTTTAGTGAACTGTGCTCGTGGTGGTCTTTACAATGAAGAAGCTCTTTATAATGGTCTTAAATCTGGAAAAATCCGTTTTGCAGGTATTGATGTTTTTGTCAAAGAGCCAGCTACTAGCAATCCTTTACTTGACTTAGATAATATCATCGTTTCTCCACATTTAGGTGCAAATACGTATGAATCTCAATACAACATCGGAACTGAAGCGGCGGAGCAAGCTATTCAAGCGGCAAAAGGGATCTCGTATCCAAATGCGCTCAATCTTCCAATTGATGAAAGTAAAATTCCTGCGTTTGTAAAACCGTATTTGGAAATGGGACAAAAACTTGGCTTTCTAGCTTCTCAAAAAAATCGCGCTCCAGTTGTTTCTATCAAAGTAAGCGGACAAGGCCCGATCGCTGAGTTTGTTGATTCTCTTTCAACATTTGTGACGGTTGGCGCTTTAGCTGAAAGTAGTGGAGATACGATTAACTATGTAAATGCTGATTTTATCGCAAATGAAAAAGGGATCAAAGTAGAGACTGAAGCTTTAGCTGACTCATCTGTTTATAAAAATCTTATCACTGTAAAACTTACAACTGATAAAGCAGTCACAACTATCAGAGCTACGATATTTGATGATAATATCCAACGTATCGTAGAGATCGATGGATTTAGCGTTGATGTAGCTTTAAAAGGTAATATGATTTTCTTTAAGAATACTGACGTTCCAGGAGTTATCGGAAGCGTGGGTACTATTTTGGCAACTAATAATGTCAATATCTCAGATTTCCGTCTTGGAAGAAATTCTAAGTCAGAAGCACTTGCAGTTATCATCGTAGATAGCGCAGTGAGTGAAAATGTACTTAAAGAACTTAGTAACCTTGATGCTTGTATCAGTGTAACTTACGCAAAAATTTAATCTTCTTATTTCTTAGACAGAAGGTATCCTTCTGTCTAAATCTTCTCTCTTCTTATGAATTAAAAGCTAGTCAATAATTTATCTTAATATATATAAATATGTAGAATTTAAAATGAGAGCTCTTACATGTAGACTAAAAAAGCTTTACATGTAAGAGGTGAAGATTAAAGAGGGTCTGCTATAGAAACAGCTTTCTTTTCATGAAATTGAAATTGTTTTTCTAAATCTGCGTTGTATAAAAGTATAGGTACTACTATTAAAGAAGCGATAACCGCTGCAATAGTTCCAAATATTAGTGAAACACCAAGACCTCCAAATACCGCGTCTCCAGCAAGTAAAGTTGAAGCCAGAATAATAGCCACAGCTGTTAAGAAAATTGGTTTAGCGCGTGTTGCTGTTGCGTATGCGATGGCTTCAGCTTTTGGCATAGCTTTGTCATACATTAATGATTTTGTAAAATCAATTAGTAGAAGTGAGTTACGTGAACTTATCCCGATAAGGGCGATAAAGCCGATGAGCGATGTCGCTGTCAAAAAGAAAGTATCTGCAGTGAAAAGATTCATAATCCAGTGTCCCACTATTACGCCGATGATGGAAAGAAAACTTCCTGCTAATATAATGCCGCTGAGGGTATAGCTTTTATAATAGATAACCATAAGTAAGAAAATAAGTATCAGTGCTGCGATAAAAGCACCGCCGAGGTCTCTGAAAGTATCAAGTGTTACTTTCATCTCTCCATCCCATTTAAGCTGATAAATCTCACCACTTTTTTTATCTTTGAGTTGGAGATCAAAGAGTCCTGTTTTTGTGATCTCATAATCATTTGAAAGCTCTTTTAAAATGACTGCTCTTGCATCTATGAGTGGATAGACTTGAGAAACCATATCTGTCTCAGCCATAACATTTGTCATTTGATGAAGATCTTTGCTTATAATAACAGGGTGTGACTGTGTAGGGACAATTGATACAAGTTCTGTTATAGGAACCATCATTCCATATTTATTCATGAGTTTAAGGCTTGAGAGTTTTGATTGAACTCCGTCAAGATCTTTTTTTGTAAATCTTTTTGTATCATTACTGAGTGATAAAAAGATTGGGATTTGGTCATTGTATTTGGCAGAGTTTTTAACTGCAATGTCCATTCCCTCGAATGCCAGATACATGATGTCGTTTATTTGTTTTATAGCAATACCCGAACGTGCAGCTTTTTCTGCATCTACTTTAATATCAAATGTGCTGTAAATAGTATCTTCCATCGTGTCGACATCTACTAAATCTTTAGTCTTTTTGAAGATATTTTCAACTTTAGTTGATAAAACTCTAATCCCATCGGCATTATCTCCATAGATCTCTGCAACGATTGCTGCCATTGTTGGTGGTCCAGCTGGTGGCTCGACAAATGAGATATCACTTTGTGGCACTATCGGTTGGCAAGCTTTTAAAACAACAGGACGAAGACGTTGTACCATGATATAAGATGGCTCTTTTCTTTCATCTTTTTTTGTAAGATTAACAACAAGTTCTGCCACATTTTCAGAGTTTTTAAATTGTGATCCTTTTATGAGACCTGCAAAGTCAAGAGGAGAGCCCATACCTAAAAAGACTTCAAGGTTTGTGACCTCTTTCTCTTTTTGCATAACAGATGCCACACAGTTTGTTACACTAGTTGTTTGCTCGATTGAGCTGCCATCAGGTAATTTTACATAAATATTATAAGTATCATTATTTTTCCCAGGAAGCATTTTTGCCAAAACTAAGTCAGTTGGAATCATCATGATAGAAAGTATAAGAGCGACAACCGTTCCTATAAGAATAAATTTTCTTTGACTTTTACTTTGTATTCCAGTTAAAACGGCTTTTTCAAATTTTTTAAACATTATTTGTGCTCCTCGTCATGCTTAGGTCTTTTGAGTATTCTTACAGCAAGGTAAGGGGTGAAAATATAAGCTACAAAAAGTGAAGCTATGAGAGCCACGGGAACATTTGCAGGGATTGGTTTCATAAACTGTCCCATCATCTGACCGACAAATGCCATAGGAACCATTGTCATAATGATCGCTAAAGTGGCAATATTTGTTGGTGCGCCAATCTCATCAGTTGCTTCTATCATCAACTCATCTTTATCTTTGTGCGCGGAATCGGCAGAGTGATAATGACGGTGAATATTTTCAATAACAATAATAGCCGCATCAACCAAAAGTCCAAGGCTGAGCAAGAAGGCAAAGAGCGTAATTCTATTTATGGTTTGACCTGTGAGATAGGCTACAAAGAGCGTAATGGCAAGAATCGCCGGAACTGTAAAAGTTACGATCAGTGATTCTCTCCATCCCAGTACAAATATCAATAGAACAGCGATGATAATAATAGATATAACCAAGTGCATGACAAGTTCGTTGACGGCATCATTCGCACGCTCACCATCATTTCTTGTAATAACATAGTTAATTCCACTTTTTGAAAGCATATCTTTGTATTTGCCGAGTTCCTCTTTCACAGAATCAGATATAACAACCGCATTTGTGCCTTGAAGTTTAGATACAGTCAGGGTTACTTGATTTTGCATAGGTGTAAAAGAGTGCTCTTGTGTTTCAATACTTATTTGTGCTGACTGAAAATTTTGATAGTTATAACCGTCTGTAACAGTTGCAACTTGTTTGAGATAGATTGGAGAGCCCATATATTCGGCAACCATGATATTTCCAACATCATCTATCGTCTGAACAGCATTCTTTAAGCCTAAAATAACAATTTTATTGTCCTGCGTTCTATTTTTAATATTTGGAACATTGTAAGCAAGAGACTGTACAGCCTGTGAAATTTGACCGAGAGAAAGATTATATCCAGAGAGTTTATTGATATCGACTTCAATATTAAACTGGTGCTTATGTCCACCTTTTAAGTCTGTAACAGCAACGTTTGGCAAACCATTAATATAGTGTTGCATCGTTTTGACATGATCATACAGATCTGTTTCAGACATATTTTTGTCATTACTGTAAAATGCTACAGAAACGATAGGAATATCGACGTCAATATCCAAAGGTTTGATAATTGGATTCATGGAACCCTTTGGAAACATATTGGAGTTTTGCATAATTTTATCGTAGATTTTGAGGTTTGAATCTTCTTTGTTCTGGCCTATAAGAAATGCGGCATTCACGATACCGACATTATCCATAGCTCTACCGTAGATATGTTCGACACCTTTGACCTCTTTGAGTTTTCTCTCTAATGGCTTGACAATAACACGTTCAACTTCCTCAGCTGTAGCTCCAGGAAGGGCCACAATAACAGTCGAACCGCTGACAACCATTTGAGGGTTTTCCTCGCGTGGCATAACTTCAAGCGAAAGGTATCCAAGTGCGAACAGAAAGATTCCAAGTACCAGAGTAAGAGGATTGCGAATAAAAGTCTTAGCCAGTTTTCCGGCTATATCTTTTGGCACATAGGGTTGTTGTTTCATACGGTTCCGCCTTACTCAGCTGTAACCGTAGCATACATACCGGGATATACTACTTTATGGTTAGGGTTAAATGAGATCTTTATTTTAAATGAGTGCGTCATTGGATTTGAGTTTGGTATGATCGCTGTTACTTTGCCGATAGCTACGATACCAGCTGAGGGAATTTCAACTTTAACTTTTTTACCATAAGCAAATTTTTGAAGGTCATTTTCTGCAACATCTACAGAGATTTTAAGATCGCTTAAATCTGAAAGTACGATTGCAGGCATTCCTGGCATTGCCATCTCTCCCACTTTAATGTTTTTAGAGATAACAACACCATCATTAGGAGCTTTAATATTGAGGTAGTTGTACTGGTTTTTAACCTCATAGAGACGCGCTTGTGCTTGATTGACCTGTTGTTTTGCGATTGTTATCATATCTTCAAGATTTTTAGCCGCAAGCTGAAGATTTTCCACATCATATTTTGAGACCATATCTTTAGCTAAAAGACGTTTATTACGTTCAAGGTTGAGCTTGACATTTGAGTATTGGTTTTGATACATTTGAAGAGAAAGCTGTGCTTGTGAGATTCCAAGCTGAACTTGACTCATAGAAGAATCAACCTCTTTTGAATCGATACTGTAAAGCAATTGCCCTTTTTTTACTCTATCACCTTCTGAAACATTTACCTGAGTTACAAAACCCATAAAACGGCTTGTGATCATCTTTTGGTTATCTGAAATAACACTTCCTGAAACAGTGACAACTCCAGCAAAAAGTGTTGAACTGAGTAATAAAATCCCTAATATTTTTTTCATTCTTTATCTCCGTTTGATAGTTTTTCTAATGCGAAAATACGCTCATTTCTTTTGTTTCTTATTTCTTCAAGTTTGACGATTTTTTCGATCTGCTCGGACTGTTTTATAATAACCGTACTCATGGAAGTGAGTTGTTCTTTGTATCTTCCTTCATAGTTGTTATAGATTTCGTCTGCAAGAGCTAACTCTTTTTTTAATGAAACGATATCATCATCATAAGAGGAGATTTCAGTTTTAATTTTATCTGCTTGAAGGATAATCCCTTTTTTTGCGATTTCAACTTGAGTTTTTGTTTTCATCTGCTCGATTTTGGCTTTTTGAATTGATGAAGCATCGATACCACCGTTAAAAAGATTCCAACTAACTCTTGCGCCGACTGTATAAGATTTATGATCATCAGCATTACCTAAAAAACTACTAGTATCTGCAGTTGAAATTTCACCAAAAGCACCGACTGTTGGATAGTAAGCTGCATTTTGAGCACTAACCATATTGTTTCTGACTTCAAGGCCTGTAGTCGCTTTTTTGATATCTATGTTATTTGCTAAAATTGCTTCATCACTTAGTTGGGGCATAGTGACATCTTCGCTTGGCGTCTGGATAGTTGTGACATCTTGATTGAGTAAAAAGCTGAGATATTGGTATAAAAGTTTTTCGTTTGATCTCATTTGATTTAAAAGACGCTCGACATTGCCTTTTTTTGATTGCACTTCAAGAAGATCCACATTTTTTGCGTATCCCTCTTCAATCATGCTTTGAGTTGTATTTTCTAGAGTATTGATGTTCTTTTGAATGACACTAAGATTTTTGATCGCATCTTCAAGCAGTGCCATGTCATAGTAGCTTTTTTTAACTTCATAGACTTTTTCATGGATTAGCGCATCTTTATCAAGTGTCTTCATCTTTTTCATAGCTTTTGCCATATTTTCATAGCTTGAAATTTTAAAGCCTGTAAAAAGTGCTAGTTCATATTTGAGTTTTGTTTGGAAGAAGTTTCTATCTGCTGGATAGTTTAGGTCATGAGGTTGAACGGTTAAAATACTTGGATTGCTACTATTGAATTGTGAAAATCCAAAATCTCCAAAAGTAGCTTCACGTGATGCAAGTTTAAACCCAAACACATTTCCCGCGTCATTACTTCTTGAGACATCTTGTGAGAGAGTAAGGCTTCCAAAGTTAGATCCCTTTGCTATATCTATATCTTCGCTTGCAATCTGCTCATCGAATTTAGCCGTTTTGAGTTCCAAGTTATCCGATTTCACTATCTCTATTGCTTGTTGCATAGATAGGGAACCTGAAGTGTTAATAACATTTGCATAGAGCGCGATTGAGACACATATAAAGCCTACAATTTTGTTCATCAAATCTCCTTTTGAAAAATAGTTATAATTTTAACATATAATACTTATAACTGGATAAGATAATAATCTTAGTCAAGCTAAAAAAATATGTATAATGTTCTACATGTAAGCGTTACAATGAAGAGTATTATATTATTATTTTTAATCATTTCATCGTTTTTAGTCAAGCAATATATTCATGTGCAATCAAAAAATAGAAAGAAAAATAGCTAATCCTTAGTAAAACAGTCTGAATACTTGTAATTAAAATAAAATAAGACTACTATTGCAGCAGAAAATTATTAAAAGGATTTATAATGTCTCAAAGCTGTCCTCTGGCATTTAGACTCATCGATGGTACTGTAGCAAGAATAAGTGCTGTATTTGTCTCTTTGTTTGTCATCTTGTTTTTACTCACGGCCCAAAAATTGTTTTTATTTTTCATCCTAGTTGATTTTTTGATGCGTTTATATGGACTCAAAAAATACAGCATTGTTTATAATCTCGCAATTTTTAGTAAAAAGATTTTTTCTTTTAAAACAGAGATGACAGATGCTGGAGCAAAAAGACTTGCGGCGCATTTTGGAGTTGTTTTTGTCTTTTTATTGTTAATCGAGAGCTTTTTAAACTTACATGTAACGCTTTATATAACAGCAGGTATTTTCTTACTTTGTACAGGACTTGAGATTGTTTTTGCGTATTGTATCGGTTGTAAAATCTATTTTATTATTAAAAAAATCTATCCAAGTTTTATGGAGTAATCATGGTTGGTGTCAGTTCAAAAGGGATATACGGCTTGGCTGCGATGCATGTACTTTCTCACGCGCCAAATGGCAGGACGATGCAGGTAAAAGAGATCGCTGCGATGACATCGCTTTCTCACAGTTACTTAGAACAACTGCTTTCACAGCTTAGAAAATCAGGACTGATCAGCAGTGTCAGAGGTGCGAACGGCGGGTATAAACTCTCGCGCCTGCCACATGAGATAACTGTTTTAGAAATTATAGAGTCGCTTGAAGGGACGCTCTTTGAAGTGGATGGAAATGTAGGGTCAAGTATCATACTAGAATCTTTTTGGTTAGATATACAAAAAAAAGTTCAAGAACTTTTTTCACTCAAACTCTCTGAAATAGATCAGGCTTATCAGCCATTTTCGTATTCTATTTAGATATTTTATTAAATAAATTTGTGTATAATCACTGTAAAAATATATAAGGCAATTTTATGAATCATGCAATCCTTGAGAGTATAAAGTCGCTTCCGCCTTTGTCCAAAACTATCACGGAAACTCAGAAGATTTATGCGAATCCTGAGAGTTCTATAGCGGACTTGGTAAAAGTGATAGAAGATGATCCGATGATCATTGCCAATCTTTTAAAAGCTGCAAATTCTCCTTTATACAGTTTTCAAGCAGAAATAAATAACGTTGCTCAGGCTGTTACACTTTTTGGTATGAGCATGACGCGCTCTATCGTCCTTGGTAACTCCGTACGTAAGCTTTTAAATGTTGATATGGAACCTTATGCGGCTTCCTCTGAGAAGTTTGCAGAGATGGCATCAAAACAGGCTACCCTTATGCATTCTTGGTATAAAAAGATTGATAAAGAAAAATCCGATAAACTCTTCTTGGCGGCATTGCTTCAAGAAACAGGAAAAATCTTGATCGCTAGCCATATTATCCAACAAGATGAGACGGTGACTTTTCGCTCTGAGATAGAGATGACTCATAATATTCCAATGGTTGAAAAAAGTTACGTTGGTGAGACAACGGCAGCTATTACAGCAGCTATCTTTGAACATTGGGGATTTGATGAGGATTTTGTCGATATGATCCGCTATTCAGATGATCCCTTAAGCGCTCCTAATGATATTAAAGAATATGCTACGGCATTACACATTGTAAAAACAATTATTCCAATTAATGATCCTTTAGGTGAAATTTCTATAAATATAGGACTCAAAACTGCCAGCGATGCAGGGTATGATCACGAAATACTCGAAGATTGCATTGATGATATGCTCGATAATGAGTAGTAATTATTGAAATTTAAATTTAAAGAGAAAATAGATGAAGTATATAAAATATCTCGTATTGGCAGTCGCCGTAACATTTCCTTTAGGTGCTACAGAATATAGCATAATAGCAGTATCTACAAAAAAGCCTATTGACGTAGAAAAAACATTATTTTTGCAACGATTTTCGGGCGCTTATATTGAAAAACAAAAGAATTATTTTACGTATAAAGTTGGTCCTTTTTCTTCATATGAAGAGGTTAAACAATCTTATGATAGTGTTATAAAATATTACCCAGACGCTTTTATAGTTGAAAAGAAAGATTCTATCTCTTCTTTAATGCATACCATAAAGAGCCCTATAGTTGACTCAAATACTACTACACTGAATAATGAAATTAACAGCTCAAAACTAGAAGTGCAAGACTCAAAACCGGTATCAAAAGTGCAGGAAGTACTGCTTCGTAGTGAAAACTCTACAAGAGTAACAAATCAAAATATATATGAAGACTTATATCTCAATACTTACTTATCTGCTTTATTTGAAAATACAGAAGAAGCAAAAGAACTATTTTTTCAACAAAAGATCGATTATTTACTTGCTGAAATAAAACAAGATACATATAATTTTGACGTTTATGTAAGTGGTACGGTAAGTACCGGAAAATATGTCAATTACACCACAAATACTTCCTCAACTGGAGCGGCAGTAAATCTAAACGCCAATAAGAGGCTTTATGATGGAACATACTCTTTAAGCGACACGTATATAACACTCAATAAAAGATTAGCAGATATAACAGCGATCAATACAAAAGACAGATTAGCAATTTTAGGAACTTCAGTTTATTATGATCTTTTTAATTCTCAAGAGCATTTATCTCTTTATAAAAAGATTTTTGATGAGCAAAAAAAGTTTAAAGATATTATAGAGGCCAAATATAAAAGTGGGACAAGCACAATTCTGGATCTTATTGACGCAAAGAATGATTATGTAAATTTAGAGAGAATGGTAACTGATACAAGTTACGAATATCTTCAAAATGAATACGTGTTAAGACAAAGCATACATTCAAAAAGCGAAAAAGCTTTCAAACTTTTCCCTGCAGCGTTACATATTGATTTAAGTTCTATCAATGATTTACAAAAAGAAGCGATTGAAAATAGTAGTGATGTTGCTATTGAATCAAATCTTCTAAAGATTAAGAATGCTGATGTTCTCAGTGAAAAACGACGATTTTATCCGACTGTGGATTTTACATCCTCTATAGGATATGGATATGAACAACCAAAAGTATTTGATTTTGCAAATACTAACTTTACTGGAATCTGGAATTTAGGCTTGTCTGTGAATATTCCAATCTACAATAGAGATGATATTAGGTTAAACATGCAACGAAGTACGTATGATGCTTTATTGGAGCAAAATAAATTTTCTTTAAAAGTAAGAGATACTTTGAATCAGACGCAAAAAGCATATACACAACTCATGAGAATTCACAAACAGCAGGGATATGTAAAAGATCTTTTAGAATTAGCAAAAACAAAGTTGGATGTGGCAAAAGAACGATATCTTAAGGGTCTTGCTCAATACAGAGACTATTCAGAAGCTCTTAACAGGGTTATGGAATATCAAAATGAGTTAATAGGAATTGATAGCGATAATGTTAAAGAAAGTTTGATTTTAAGTGTATTGACAGGTAAAAGAGAGTTTTATGAGCAGAATTAAGGTCGTTTGGACGGGTGAGGGGACATATCCTTACTCTACAGGTGGCGTGAGTACTTGGGCAGATGCGCTTGTTCATGAGTTGACAAATATTGATTTTGTACTCATTCCAATACAAATGCATCCATATATCAAATTGAAATTCAATATTCCTGATAATGTTGTGGACGTGATTAATATTCCTTTGTGGGGAACTGAAGAACCCATAGAATATATTCGAGAAATTTCATCTTCAGAAATCTATATGTCAAAAATAAAAACGAGAGAAGCAAATAAGATTACAGAGTTGGAATCTATAGTTATCCTTGTTTTAGATCATGTTTATAGAAAAAAAGAGGAGTTTGAATTACTTGGGGAAGCTCTTTATCAGTTTTATGAATATTTCCATGAGTATGATTATTATGAAACATTTCGTGAAGAAACGATTTGGGAAATCTATAAAAATTATATTATGAAACATTATGAAGATATTGAGGAAGATTTACCTACCGTATTTGATATGATAGAGGGCCTACGTTATCTTTATCGATTTTTTATATCACTACTGCCAAAGCTTCCAAAGGCGCAGATATATCACTCATCTGCAGCAGCTTTTTGTGGTCTGCCTTGTATTATTGCCAAGAAAAAGTTCGGAAGTAAATTTTTACTTACGGAGCATGGGGTTTACATTAGAGAACAGTATTTAGCTGCTTCACGAAATCAAATGCCTTATCGTACTAAAGAGTTTTTGATGGGCTTGATTACAACGGTATCAAAACTCAATTATTATTTCGCTGATGTTGTTTCTCCTGTTTGTATTTATAATACACGATGGGAAAAGCAGTGGGGTGTAGATGAAAAAAAAATAGAGGTTATTTATAACGGTATCGATACAAATACTTATAAATTTATACCAAGAGAGGCAAAAAATGAGCGTCCAACCGTAGTAATGGTTGCTCGGATTGATCCTCTTAAAGATATTGAAACATTTATAAAAACTGCGCAATTGGTTGCAAAAGAGATTCCAAATGTTCTTTTTAAACTTTATGGACCTGCTGTGAATGAAAAATATTACCATTTTTGTGAGGATCTTGTACGAGAATTAGGAATAGAAAATAATTTTTTCTTTGCAGGAAGTACCAATAAGCCTCAAGAAGCCTACAATGAAGGCGATGTTGTCTTACTTACAAGTATATCTGAAGCCTTTCCGTTTGTTGTGATTGAAGCAATGGCTTGTGAAAAAGTTGTTATTTCATCAGATGTTGGAGGAACTAAAGAGGTTCTGGAAGATTTTGGATTTGTCATTAAACCTAAAGATTATGAAGAATTCGCAAAAAAAACTATTTATATTTTAAATAATCCTGATATCGCAAGACAAATGGGTCTGGACGCAAGAGAGTCTATTCTAAATGGATATACGATTGAGGATATGGTGCGTAATTACAGTAGAGTTTATCGAGAACTTTATGACCAATATTTAGTAGAAGAGGAGGAGCAATGGCAGCAATCAGCAGCATCGATTTAGCGGAACTCTATCATGAAATAACTAAAGAGAAAGGTAAACCTCTTGACGTTTGGGAGATGACGGCATTACTTGAAATTTATGGCATACGGGATATTGATGCTGTTAAGGAATATGGCTTTACAAGTGTTTTTGATATGGGTGAATATATGCAAAAATATATTATAGGTAAAAGCTATCCACAAAAATCACTTGTGAATTGGGAGAAAATTCCACCTTTTGGAAAAAGAGTATTTCTAAATTATATCCGTGGTCTTGCTTTTGCAATGCCTATGTTTGTGCAGATTTTTTTTACGCTAACAATTGGATATGCTCTGTGGTCTGGCGTAAATATGGATCAAGAAACAGCAACAGCTATTGCACTTGGAACATTCTTAGCGCTTATTGTGACTGGTGCATCGGCACAAGCAATCGGAAGAAAAGGTCTTTTTTATCTTAAACAGGATGAATTTATTTTAGCTGCAAATGTGACTGAGGCTTTGAAAAAAGTAGGGTTGTTAATAATTCTTGGAGTGGGTTTAGTCGTGTTGCTGATTCAACTCTTTTTTCATATTTTTCCATTTTATTATTTTTATGTTTTGATAGTGTTTTATCTTTTATTATCATTTTTATTTTTAAATATCTCCGTTTATTATATGTTTGAAGAGTATACAAAGATCTTAGGATTTTTTCTTTTGGCGATGATTTTAACTTATATTGCCCATGCAATTATAAAAGTAAAGCTTCCAGAAGCACAATTCATCTCTTTAGTTATTATTAATATTCTTTTATTTATATTGGTAATAAGAAAAATAAGACGTTTAAAAAAGAAAAATACTATCTCCGAGGGTGAAGAAATACCACGTGCATCAATGTTATTTTATTCATTGATCACCTTTTACATGTATGGTTTTTTCTATTTTGTATTTCTTGTGACAGATAGGATTATAGCTTGGAGTACATATGTTCCGGCTAAACCATATTTTATATGGTTTAATGTTCCATATGAATTGGGACTTGATTGGGCTTTGATAGTTTTGATCCTTATGATGGGATTTACGGAGATTAGTATCCATGAATTTATGTACCGTATTAATGATTTGGTAATACAGTACAAATATAAAGAATACAAGAAATTCAATCGTGAAATAAAAAACTTTTTTACAAAGTTTAATATAGTTTATCTTGTATTTGCGATAGTGATTATATTATTGACTTATTATGTAACCTATTGGTTGTACCATTATTGGCATATCAGGTATTTAGGTACTTTTTTTCATAGTTATACACCATATGTATTTTGGGTAGCAGCTATCTCGTACGTATTTATGGTCAATGGTTTGATGAATGTACTCTTCATCTTTTCATTTTCGAGACAAAACTTTTCTATCACTTCTATAGCTATTGCTGTTGGATTAAATATCTTAGTTGGTCTGATCTTAAGTCGGATGTTTGGCTTAGAGTATGCTGTTTTAGGATTATTGATTGGAAGTTTAGTATTTTGGATTATAAGCTTTAGCTATACTGTCAAGATGCTTAGAAAAATGGAATATTATTATTATTCTGCATTTTAAAGGAGATTATATGAAGAGTTATATATTGAGTCTATCGGTTATTTTGTTGTTAGGAGGATGTGCTTCGAAAAATGATGAAGAGCTTGAAAAAAGTTTACTTTCCGCACAACGTGTAGAAGTTTATAATATCACTCCTAAAAAATTGGAAGGTGACGCAATCACGGGTAGAGCGCTTTTAAATGATTTTCCATTTATTTCTAATCAAAGAGTAGTTGGGTATAAAGGAAAGTTTTCAAATGAGTTCTATAATCAGCTTAATTCAGAATACCATTTTGCTTCGTTGAGAGATGTTGATATTTGGAAATTAAAAAGTAATCCCTCTGCAGAAAATTTTATTTATGTGCTTCCAATGTGGGTAAAACAGTTTAAAAAGGTTTCTAATGATCTTTTTGAAGATATTGGATTTAGCAATAATCTTTCTTTAGAAGAGCAAAAGATTCTTAAAGGATGGATATCCGAGGGAGGAGTTCTTTGGATTGATGGAGGTATCTACTCTACGAGATATGATACTTTTAAAAAAGATGGTATTATTGATTCTCAAGCGATGAAAAATATGATGGATTCCAAAAGTTCACAGCTCTCATTCTTTGGTAAAACAGTTAACATATATAAGTCTGAAAGCAAGGCTATAGATTTTATAAATTTTGAACCGTTGCAAATAACGTATAAAACAAAAAGTAAAATCCCATTTTTTCAAGATATAAAAACTCTTCAAATAACTACAGATAACTATCTTAACGCAGATTTTATGCCTCAGGGAGATCACTTACTCGAGTCCGAGAATGGGACACCTTTGGTGACTTTTGTTAAATATGGAAAGGGCGGAGTCGTGTTTTTACGATCTTTTGACTTTGAAGACAAAATGTACGATGGTGAATTATTGAGATGGAAATTGTTAGATTATTTTATGAAAAAAGTTGATAAAAAAAAGGAATTAAAAGCGGATAAAATGGTTCAAACTCCTTTTAAATCAAAAAACGAGACAGGTGTAGTCGTCGTACCGATAACTCTTGAAAATAAGAATAGTGGCCAGATTTCTGACTACAATACAACAACTAGTATAAAAAAATAGAGTATAGATGATACCGCATAGTATATATTTTTTAGATCTCGATGTTATATACCAAATACTTATAAAAAATATTTGGTATATTGTTAAAATATTGATCTTAGCGTATGGTATGTTTTATCTTTTACCAACAAAGTTATTTCCTCAAGAATATACAGGTGAGGGTATGCAAAAAGTAGTTTTTAATTTTGTATATATGACAGCTTATATTGAAATTGTTGTTACATTTTTGATTTTTATTAAAGCTTTTAGTCTTCTTCTTTTTATTTTTATGCTCGTTTTAACTAAGTTGGCTATTTTGAAATGGCACTATAAAAAAGATATTTTTCATATATTTGTATATATAAAAGTAAGTGCCATGGTTTTCTTTTTACACCTCTTAGATAATAAAAAAGAGGTAAGTAAAAAAATAGTTAGTGATACAAAAAAATGGTTTACTCATAAACAAGAGGATATGACATTTTATTCTTTTTTGCGGGCATCTCTTTTTGTATCGGTATTTTTTTATATTATAGCTATGCTAATGGCTCGAGGTTTGCTGAGTTACGGTGATCCTATGCCAGATACTGCTCAGTTTATTGAATGGGTTGGTATATTACAGCAAAATACACTTTTCGCAGACAATAAAAGTTTTGGTGCAGATTTTTATGGACAAGCAATTATTATTTATTTTGTGAATCTTTTTACAAATCTTGATCAGATTATCCTCTTTAGCCTTTTTCCTATTTTAATTCTTTTGGCTCTTTATCTTTCTATATACTATGTTGTAAGAGATTATACACATTCTAAGTATGTTGGTTTAGTTGCAGTTATGGTTCATGGACTAGTCTTGATGAGTCCGCTTGCAAATATTATTTTAGGAAAAATATTTGAGATCTCTAATCCCCAAATTATTGATTTTCATCACCTGTTATTTTATGCACCTCAGATGAGTGATCTATTAACACAGGGAAATAATATTGGTGATATTCCTTATTTAAGGTATGTTTCTGGATTGGCTTATGAAGAAGCATCTGTGTTTGTACTCTTAAATGCATATTTTTTAATAAAAACATTAGATACAAAGCTAAACCGTTATCTTTACATGTACGGTTTAACATTGATGCTTGTTTTTACTTTCCATGGTGGTGGAGCAATCTTTTTGGCTATTATGAGTGTACTTATTGCGATCAATGCTTTATTATTTAGAAAAATTGATATGAAGCTTTTGAAAAAAGGTTTATTAGTTGTTGTAATTGCTACGATTGTAGGAAATCTATGGATGCTCTCGATCATAAAATTTGGAATACCACAAGATTTTGGTGCTGCTGCACCTTTTATAGATAAACTGCTTCAGACAAAAAATCAGATGAAACAAACTGTTACTCTTGGTATTAATTCAGTATCCATTGTACATATTACGAAAGTCCATATTTTTTTATTTATTATGGTTGGATTTTCTTTTATTGTGGCTTTGTTCACAAAAAAAAGATTTGTGAATATATCGATTTTGTTAATTGTGACAGCTGTTTTTATCTCCTATTTTGGACCAAATGCAGGATTGCCTCTTTTAGCAAAACAGAGCAGACAGGCTGAGTATCTTTTTTTATCGATTACTCTTCTTTCTTCTTTCTATTTTTTTTATTTTTTTTATAAACCGATTTTTTGGACCTTTAAGAAACATACAAAATATCCAATTATATTATTTGCCTATGTAATATTTGCTATAGGACTATTAGTTCTTCCAAAATGGATTAATTCTGACAGATTTTGGACAAGCCTTAATGAAATAGAATATACCTCGATCCCAGAAACAATTTTGAAAATTAATGATGAAAATAGGCCTTTTACCTGGACCGCTGTCGCATACGTTCAGGCTTACGCTAAAGTTTTAAACAAAGGGTATCACCTAAACACTCAAAATTTTCTAATGGACTATTCTCCAACAGCACATTATCTTGAAGTACCGACGAATAAAGTTTATGTCTTTGTAGAAAATTTTCCAGGGAATTATATGGGTCTAAATGAATGGTATTATCGCTGGAGAGGTGATGTGCAAAAGAATATTAAAACTTGGGTTCTAATATATAGTGCGAATCATCACAACATTAAATTGTACAAAAATACGGGTACAGTGAGTATTTATGAAATAGACAATCAAGAATATATTGATAAATTACAAGAAGAGGAAAAGAAAAAAAATGACAACATTTGAACAGAGTAGATACTATTTTAATTTTATATTACCAGATATCATTAAGTCAAATTTGGCTGAATTAAACACCTTTTTAGGTCAAGCATGGTGGTTTTTTCTTCTCATTGCTTTGTTGCTATTGTTTGTCTACATGTTTTTATTTAAGAAAAACTTACGCTTACAGGCCGATTTTAATCGCTTTAATGATTATTTGCACGAGTTGAGTTCGAAGCAATCTCTTAAAGATGTAGATCTTTTTTTACTTAAAAGTATTGATCTTGTAGATGCGAAGTTCTGCGGGTTATATGAACTCAGAGGTGAAACATATATTCTTGTAGAATCGAATGCTGTTTTAGAAAAGAGTGTTGCAGTTCCACTACGAGTTAGTAAAAAAGAGATCAAAACATTTTTAAAAAGTGGCAATTATATGGTAAGTAATTTTATTAACAGCAGTGAAAAAAGTATGCTCCTCTTTTTTTCCTACTCTAGGCCTGATTTAAAAAAATACACAGGTTTTTTTGACATTATGCTGAGTTATTATGATGAGATATCAAATAGTTTTAATTCTAAAGGTGAAGGCAGACTTTCAAATGTAAGCCGTGATACCTCTATCTCTTTAATGAAATTACAAATGGATAAAAAGCAGTTTTTTAAATTTTTCGTTGCACTTGTTTTAAAAATCACAAAAGCAAAAGGTGCAAAACTTTTAACAAAAGAGAATGAAACTGTTTTTGAATATAAACCAAAGAATCTAACTACTCTACAAAAGGTGTTTTATATTAGAAATACTCCGTATAAATTGGAATTTTATGATGATAAAACTTTACAAGGAGATACTGTTACACAAGTAGGTTCATTTTTAGATATGGCTGGCGCCTTTATGATGAATAGTGATAAAAACAGTGAGATCGTCCAAAATTATATAGAACTTCTTAATTTTACCAATGAAGCCATCGAATTAGAAAACGTATATTATAAAAACCACTCTCTGATTGTTCAAGTGGTTTCTGTTGATATCGCAGGATCACTTTTCTTATCACAAAATGATATAGATGCTATCTCTATGGGAGCATATTTACACGACATAGGAATGATTGGTGATCTTTTAGCTGTGTTAGATAAAGATCAGTTTGGTGAAACCGAGATGAACCTTATAAAAGAACATCCTTTGATAGGAAGTATCCTAGTCGAGCCAATTGCTCATATCTATCCAATTGTAGATATTATAAAATTTCATCATGAAAGATATGATGGCAAAGGCTACCCTTTAGGTTTAAAAGAATCACAAATACCGCTTAATGCACAGATTGTAGCGCTTGGTGAGTTCTATGCTGGTATTACCGGTGATCGTTCCTATAAAGCAGGAAAAACTCACGAGCAAGCAGTATCAGAGATTATTGCTTTAAAAGAGAAGATGTTTAGTAATGTTGTTGTCGATGCATTCTTAGAGGTTGAAAAAAGCATAAAAAATAAAATAGATAAGCTTAAATCAAAAAATGATATATCTTAAAAAAGGAATTGAAGATGGTGCAAAATAGTAGTGAAATAGCCATTGTAATCCCACTTTATAACGAGGTAGTTGTTATTGGAGATGTCTTGGCAGAGCTGCAAAAACAGTATCCCGCTTTCGCTATTATTGTTGTAGATGATTGCTCGGAAGATCGTAGTTATCAGGCGGCTTGTCTCAAAGGAGTCTATCTGCTTCGTCATGTTGTAAATCTAGGGCAGGGAGCAGCTTTGCAAACTGGGATTGAATATGCTAGACAACTTGGATGCAAGTACGCCGTGACTTTTGATTCTGATGGACAACATGATCCTTTAGATATTAAATCTTTTGTCAGTGTACTTCAAGAAAATAAAGTGGATATTGTGCTTGGATCAAGATTTTTAGGAGAAACACAAAACATGCCAACTAGAAAGAAGTATCTTCTAAAGGCATCGAGAATTTTTACTTGGACAACAACGGGACTTATGTTGACAGATTCTCATAATGGGCTTCGAGCGATTAATATCGCAGCATTTCCAAATTTTAAAATTACTCAAAATAGAATGGCACATGCATCCGAGATTATTAGCATAATCCAAGGATTAAAGATGCGCTATGTGGAGATGCCATGTAACATCCGCTATACAGAGTACTCAATCCAAAAAGGACAATCGATGTGGAACAGTATTAATATTGTCTTAGATTATTTTGTTGGGAGTTTAGTAAAATGATTTTTTTAAAGATATTTTTACTTGCTGTTTTAACAATTGTATTTATTGTATTCTCCTTCTCACAAAGGTTGAAAATATTTCAAAAAATGGGCGTTCTAACGGGATATTTTATATTATTTCTTTTTATTTTAAACCCATCATTAGCAGATGAAGTTGCACATTTCTTTTCTATTAAAAATGGAACCGATCTTGTTGTTTATATTGTTATTGCTATTACAAGTCTTATAAATATAGTCCTGTATGTAGGGCAGATGAATAGCAATACAGTTGTTACACAAATCATTCGTGAAGGTGCAAAGCATAATGCAACAAAATGTGAATAGCTCTTTAAAACTGCTTCATTCCCAGTCTTTTATTAAAAAGTTTACTAAAGTATTACAGGAATTGTATGCATATAAAAGCTATATGGATTTTCTAGTTGTTTCCTCAATCATTGGAAAAAAAACACTTTCTTATCTTCCTTTACTTAGTTATTCAGATAGAACTCATCAAAATATTGCTGATCTTCTTGAACTCGGAAAAGATAATCACTTTCAGATTAAAACACTAAACTTTGAGTACAAAGATTATAAAAAAAGTGATACGGTAACGATGCGATTATTTCTTGAAGGAAAAAGTAGTCAAGAACTTTTCAATGAAAATATTAAATCAAGATGTAGAAATAAGATCAAAAATAGTTTGAAAAAAAACAACTTCTCATTTGCCTATGGAAACGCACAGCAAGATATAGATGATTTTTATAAGATCTTTTCAGAGACGGTGCATAAGCATGGTACTCCTGTATTAGATAAAAAATTATTTATATACTTAAGAGATGAGTTTCAAGATCAGATTGTATTTTACAACCTCTATGATGGCACTAGTGTAATAGCATCTATGTGTATTATTTTAGATGGAGATCTTGCATGGTATCCATGGGGTGGTGTTGATCCAAACTACACAAAAAAAATGGCGGGATATTACATCTATTGGAGTGTACTACAAGATATGTGTGATCGCTTACATGTAAAGATATTTGATTTTGGTAGATCCTCTTATGGAGGACCTACGTATGACTTTAAACTTCAATTTGGAGCTTTGCCTGTGAAGATAGATATTATTTGTTCTGAGCAAGAAGATATTTACGAAAAATACTCTTTAGCGTCAAATGTATGGAAAAAACTTCCAAAAATTTTGGTTGACTTTATGGGACCAAAACTTTGTAAATATTTGGTGGATTTATGATGTGGCTTACGATTGATGTGGAAGAAATTCAAGATATGAATTTTGATATAAAATGGACGTCCAAACCAGAGATAGAGTATGAAAAGATGATTGATATTTTTATTGAGCTTGCTCAAAATCGTCGCGCAACGGCATTTGTATTGGTAACATTTGCAAAAAAATTTCCGTATTTGATAAAAAAAATATCAGATGCGGGTATTGAAATAGGGTGTCATGGCTATTATCATGAGTTGATTTATAATATTTCTTTTGAGACTTGGAAAGATGAAATACAAACGGCAAAAAATTATCTTGAAGATCTGATTTGTAAAAAAATTGTAGGATATCGTGCTGTTAATTGGTCTATGCCTTTTGAAAAAAGATATTATGAAGAGTTAGTGAAAATGGGATTTCTTTATTCTTCCTCCTACTTCCCTATGAAGAATTACATGTACGGAAATGAAATAAATAAGAAAGAACCTTTTAACATTTATACACAATCGGGTTTAATAGAAGAAAGACCAGTCAAAAGAGACTTTATCCCATTTAGTGGAGGATTCTATTTGCGTGTACTTCCCTTATGGCTTTTAAAAAGATTATTTAAAAGAATTGAGAAACCAACTTTATATATACATCCTTATGAACTAATGGATACAAATATGATACGGAGTTTTCAAAAAAATGCAAAGTTTAATGTGGATTATTTTTTAGCTTTTTACAGTAACGGATCTACAATAAATAAATTACACGAGATTATCCATGCATAAGTTAATACAGATTACTTTTTTTATCCTCATCGCCTATTATCTTTTTCATGGTTTAGATCTAAAAGAAATAGATTTGTCTATATTTTACATATTTGGAATAATTTTAACTTTTATTTCCATTGTACTAGGGCAGATCGTTGTGGCCCAACGATGGCAAATGATGTCTAAACTTTCTTTTAAAATATCCTATGAAACTATGGTTGTTTCAAGCATGTTAAACGTTATCCTACCTGCCAAATTGGGTGAATTATCAAAGGCTTTGTATTTAAAAAAATTCTATAAATTTAATTACAATAAAGCCTTATCTATTATGCTTATCGAAAGATTTTTTGATGTGATTGTTTTATTTCTATTGATCTGTTTATGGGCGTATGGATATTTTACAAATGAACTTTTAAAGCAGTCCATTGTTTTACTTTCAGTGTTCATAATATTTGTGGTACTTGTTTTCAATACAAAATATGTATTAGTTTTTTTAAAAAAGATACCTATACAATTTTTTAGAGTCTATACACAAAAAATCTATAAAAATATCAATCTTTTATTTAAATCCTCACTAGGGATATTTGCATATACACTGTATATATGGTTTGTGTATTTACTTAGCAACATACTTTTTTTTAAGTATGGCGTTCATTTTGGTCTTAGTTTGAGCACTATCTTGTAACTCTTTATTGTCTCAAGTATAGCTTTTGCAATTCCTTTAGCACCTGCTGGTATTGGTGCATTTGAGGGCGCTGTTGTATTTATTTTAACTGCGCATGGAGTTCCAAAAGAGGATGCACTTATGAGTGCAACTCTCTATCATATGATATTACTTCTTGTGGACTTTATCCTTTTTTATCCTATTTTTATTAGTAAAAATATCAGATTGAAGGACCTTATGAAATGAAGCCAGTTCTTTTGGTTGTCATTTCAACTTTTTTATATCATACATCCATTTATGCGTTACCAGATGTTAGCTCACAGTTTGTGTCTAAAAGCGAGTTTCACACGCTTAAAAGCTCTAAAACAAGCTCCTTGAAAGTGAGTAAAAAGAAAGGTGAATTCGCAATAGCTTCACTGTTTAATGGAGAGAATGAAGTAGCATGGGCAAAGCGATTTAGTGTTGTAGAGTTTGGGGGAGTCGATGATAAGCGAATCAGTTCTCAAAAAGTTCAAAAAGCAGGGCTAGCTTTTGTTGAGCATCGTCTGGGATATGACTGGATGCCTGCATTTTATTATTATCTTAGCGGAGAGAATCGTCCTATAGTTAATTGGATATATCAAAATAAAAAAAGTGCAACATTAAATCCTGATGGCCCATTTTTACATTCTGAAGAAAGCCACTATGAATGGTGTCATGATTATTATTATAATCTAGCAAACAAAAAAGTATTTGATTACAAAATAGAGCAGTTGCAAGCAGACATGAAAGCAAGTGGGCTTAATGGCCTCTTTTTCGATTGGGCTGATGGCAAGTATATTGAAGATGCAAAATACAAGATAATACTTGATAATTTTAAAAGACTCAATCCCCATAAAAACTATTATGAAATCATTGGTAATTTTTATAAAAAATTAAAAGAGTTAGGAGTTTTTTTTATAACAAATCAAGCTTTTAGACAAGATAAATATCTTTTGCCTTATATCAAGTATGATATGACAGAAAGTTATATTACATCTACAAATGACGAAAAAAGATCCATTCAGGTTGAAGGGAAAGGATGGGTAGAAAATATTCAAACAACAAAGTACTTTCCCATATATAATAACTCTAAAACAATTGATGATTCCATTAAATATATAGATCTTTTAACGAGCTATAAAGAAAAATATAAAAAATATGGTTTTGAAAATTTTATCTATCTCAATTATTTAGGACCAAAATATGAAATTCTTTATCCCGGCAGTAAAGTGTATCGTCTAAGTCAACCTAAAAATGGGATCTATTATGGCTATGCGATGGGCAAGTTGACAGATAACATCGTATATGCACAGGTTCCCTATAACTCTGAGTTGGAACAAGATGATATCTACTTTTATGATCTGGGTAAGCCACTAGGCAAGAGTTACGAAAAAGTGGGTGTCATCCATGGATATATACGATTTTTTACAAAAGGTTTTGTCCTAGTTTCTAGCTCCTACACAGGAGAGAAATATTTAAAGCTTAACTCAAAATGGCTGGCAGGAAAAAGTTTGATCTATGATGCGTATACGAAGCAGTGGATAAAAAGTTTAGATGCAGAGGTGACAGTGAAGCTTGAGTATGAAAAAGATGGCTTGAATGCTATGCCCCTTCCTCTTGGAAGGGTTTATTTATATAAAGATTAGTTAGTGGACTTCACTTGATAAATACCACTTTTGTCATTTTTATTCATAAAATACTCTTTGACTGTTTTTTGTCCCTCTTTTGGAAGGTCGATTTTAACTAGTGCTCTAGTATTTGCTT
This sequence comes from Campylobacterales bacterium, assembly GCA_038205935.1. Taxonomy (GTDB): domain Bacteria; phylum Campylobacterota; class Campylobacteria; order Campylobacterales; family Sulfurimonadaceae; genus Hydrocurvibacter. The sequence goes on along the minus strand of JBBRBK010000005.1, from coordinate 25,102 downwards.
GCAAAATATAGTTGTTATTTGGAACTTCTATATCAAGAGTCATATTATCAAACTTTGGATCTACTATAGGATTTACCTGAGTGACATAAGCTACTGTCCTATATGGAGGAGTTGTGACAAAGCTGATTTCGACTCTTTGTTTTGGATGAATAAACGGTAAAAGTCCTGTTGCAAAGCCACCGCGAACTATGACATGATCAATATCTACGATAGAACATATTTTTGCATCAGTGTTGATCGATTGTCCTGCTGTGATATTGAGACCAGCAACAAATCCACCAACCTCTGCAGTCCCACTTGAGTGGTCTAGCTCATACTGCATCTTTTTTATATTGGATCTTCTAGTGGCAATGGTTGCATCAAGATTTTTGACTTTCTCATAGTTGTTTATCTGATCATTCTTTTGAGTAGTAATAGCATTGATATAATTTTTTTTGTAATTATTTTCATCGAAGCTGTTAGTATATCCTTGTGATTTTAGTTGAGATACATCTTGTAATTCAGATGCTGCAAGATTAACAGCGGAGATATTTGCTTTGGAATGATAGGCATTCCAAGCTGCTGAACGCATTCCTTCTAAAGAAGTAAGCTCAGATCTTGCACCTTGAAGATCATAGCGTAGAGACTCTTTATCAAGTGCGTAGAGGATGTCCCCACTTTTGACTCTATCACCATTTCTTACATAAACTTTTTTAACATATCCACCTGCGGAAGCTATGACTTGTTGTTCTTGAGATGGAAAAACAGTGGCTTCAAGGTTGATACTGACTTTATCTCCATCAGTTTTGAGCTCTTTTTCCTCTTGTGTTTTTGCACAACCGTTAAAAAGAACACTCACTAGCATTAAAAAAAATATGGATTTACTGTACCAGATGGCTTGCATAGGACTCTCCTAAATTTGTGTAATTATATCATAGCAGATAAAAAATTCTTATTTCAGATTTTTTTTATATACTGAAAATATGATAAAGGAATATTTTCAAAACGTTTATAAAGTATACAACTAATGGAGAATGATAATAAGCCTGCTAACAATCCTCCTATAGCGTCAGAGAACCAATGTGCTCCTAATATAACTCGAGCAGCCAATGTCGAGAATAAATAGAGAGTCAGTAGTAATAAGATTATTTTTTTGAGAGTGGTATTTTGAATTAGATTTATTATAGCTACATAAAATATAAAAACAAAAGTTGTGGCTAATATGACGTGACCTGAAGGATACGAGTAGCCTGTCAATCCAGAAATATATGAGTGAGGTCTTTCAACAAGGAGAGAATATTTAAAAATAAGACCACTTGTCCCAGCAATAAAGAAAATAATCAAAGAAAAAAAAGCTTCCTGATAAAGTTTACGCTTAATAAATAGAACAATGAGAATAAGAAAGAGAAGAATACTAAAAGTCGTACCTGAAAAAATAGTAAAAATTTGAGAAAATTGGTATAAAAAAGAATCTTTTTTTGCCTGAAAAAAGAGATACATTTGATTATCGAAGTTGTAAAAAAAATCCATCTTAACAAACAAAGAAAGAGATGCAAATAAAAAAGCAGTCATAGTGAAAAGTACATTAGCTTTTTTCTTTGATAAACAGTACATTAGTTAAATTCCTCTTGCTTTAAATCTTTTTAGAATTGGATTATAATTTTTTTTCACTTAAAATGTTCTTTTTTCTAGTATGAGGATAAAGAAGTAGATAAATTATGATTGGATATACTTACACAAAAACTATACAAAGAGATTTTCATGGCAAAAACTGTAACAATTATCGATACTTTCGGATTCTTTTTTAGAAGTTTTTACGCACTTCCTCAGCATCTTAGCAACAAAGATGGTTTTCCTACAGGGCTTTTGACCGGTTTTACAAATTTCATCTCTTCACTTCAAAAAGAGCATAGTTGTGATTATCTTGTTTTTGCCATAGATTCTAAGGGTAATACTTTTAGAAATGAGATAGATCCAAACTACAAAGCAAACCGAAGTGCGCCTCCGCATGAACTTACGCTTCAACTTCCAATCGCCATAGAATGGATAGAAAAGATGGGATTTAAAACCCTTGGAATGACGGGTTTTGAAGCTGATGATATGATCGCTACAGTTACGAAACTCTCAATGCAAAAGGGCTATAACGTCAAAGTTGTCTCGCATGATAAAGATCTCTATCAACTCATAGATGATGATAAAGTCGTACTCGTCGATGCCATCAAAAGAAAAACAATCAATGAAGATGAGTGTATGCAAAAGTATGGCGTTACGCCTAAACAGTTTATAGATTTTCAGTCACTTTTGGGCGACAGCGCCGATAATGTTCCTGGAGTCAGAGGTATAGGAAAAGTTACGGCGCAAAAACTCATCGAGTCTTACAAAAGTCTGGATGGAATCTATGAAAACATAGAGAGTGTAATGCCCGCTGGAGTACAGAAAAAACTAGTAGAAAATAAACCAAATGCTTATATGTCCAAAGAACTCGTTACGCTTAAAAATGACGTATTTGAAGAGCTGGATTTTGAAGAGTATACGATGCATTTTGAGAACCCTTTTGTGCCGATTTATGATGAACTTGTATACTATGAGATGAATGCAATCCTTCGAACACTCCACGCAAAAGGGATAGTCCAAGAGAACAAAACTCCAACTCTAAAACAGGGCGTTGAAGTAGTTTTTGAGACTATCAAAGAGCCAAAACTTGAAGATTTTAAAACAACACTTCTAACAGATAAAGCCGAGCTTGAAAAAGTTTTATCGAGCCTTACATGTAAGGATATTGTAGCCTTTGACACGGAAACTACGGGGCTTGACTATTATAATGATACGCTTGTGGGCTTTAGTTTTTGTGTCAATGAAAACGAGGCTTATTATGTTCCCCTAGCACATAATTATCTCGGTGCGCCAGAGCAGATAGATCAACAAAGTGCCAAAGATGCAATGAGAAAAATCTTTACATGTAAGGTTGTTGGGCATAATTTAAAGTTCGATCTTCACTTTGTAACGAAGTTTTTAGATCAAGATTTGGAAATTTTTGCAGATTCTATGATTCTTGCTTGGCTTTTAAATCCCGAGGGCAAACTCTCTCTCGATTATCTTTCATCAAATATGTTAAACCACACGATGATCTCTTTTAAAGATACTGTCAAAAAAGGGGAAACTTTTGCTTCAGTTGAGATTGAAGATGCGTGTCAATATGCCGCAGAAGATGCTCTGATAACGCTCAGACTCTATAATCTTTTAGTTCAAAAATTCAAACTCAATGATACAGAATATCTTTTGGATGAAGCCACCCGTGTAGAGTTTCCTTTTGTCACAACACTGCTGAGAATGGAGCAAAAGGGGATAAAAGTGGAGGGTGCGTTTTTAGAAAAGTTTTTGGATGAGGTGAAAATACGACTCGCTGAACTCACGCATGAAGTCTATACGCTCAGTGGATGCGAGTTTAATCTCAACTCTCCTGCACAACTTGGAACAGTGCTCTTTGAGACGCTTGGATTACCCGCAGGAAAGAAGACAAAAACTGGCTATTCTACAGATGAAGCTGTGCTTAGTTCACTTATAGAGAAGCACGAAGTGATCAAATACATTTTAGAATACCGCGAAGTTCACAAGCTTTACTCAACGTATATAGAACCACTTTTAAAACTTTCTCGTGAGAGTGAAGACAGTCGTGTTCATACTTCATTTATCCATACGGGAACGGCAACTGGACGTCTGAGTTCAAAAAATCCAAACTTGCAAAATATCCCCGCGCGAAGTGATCTTGGTGTAAAAATCCGTCAAGCTTTTACAGCACCAAAAGGGAAAAAACTTATCGGCATTGATTATTCACAAATTGAGCTGAGACTTCTTGCACATTTTAGTGAAGATCCGGTTTTGGTAAAAGCGTTCCAAGAAGATCAAGATATCCACCTAGCAACCGCAAAAGTGCTTTTCGGCGAAGAAGCCGCGGCAAAAAGAAACATCGCAAAGACCGTAAACTTCGGACTTTTATACGGAATGGGACAAAAAAAACTCTCCGATACGCTTGATATTAGCGGCAAAGAAGCAAAAGAGATCATTACGACTTATTTTGAGAACTTTTCCAGTGTAAAAAATTATTTTTCTAGCATTGTTGAAGACTCAAAAGAGAAGGGCTATGTTGAGACTTTGCTTCGTAGAAGACGCTATTTTGATTACGCAAAAGCCACTCCGATGCTTCGCGCCGCTTATGAGAGAGAAAGTGTCAATACGAAGTTCCAAGGAAGTGCGGCGGATCTTATAAAGCTTTCTATGAACAAGATAGATACGATTATAAGAGAGGAAAACTTAAGAGCGAAAATGTTGCTTCAGATTCATGATGAATTGATATTTGAAGTCGATGTTGATGTAGCCGAGGAGCTTGGTAAGAGATTTCAGAAGATTATGGAAACTATTTATGAGCTCAAAATTCCGTTACGTGCATCTCTAAACATCGGAGATAACTGGGGCGAGCTGAAGTAGCTTTTATATATATAAGATTTTTAAATTTAAAGAAGCTTAATAAAATCACGGCTAGTTCTCTTTTATATCTATATTTACCATAGTTTCATTACAATGCGAGGCTAAATACGAAAGGTGTCAGAATGAAAAAAATATTATCATTTATGAGTTCTATGAAAACGATGGCCGTTTTAATGCTCATTTTTGCGTTTTCTATAGGATATGCAACTATCATAGAAAATGATTTCGGTACGATGACGGCAAAAGCCGATATCTATAACACTAGGTGGTTCGAGGTACTTTTAGGACTTCTTGCTCTGAACCTCTTTATGAACATCATTAATTTTAAGATGTACAGAAAAGAGAGAATTCTTGTTCTTACATTTCACGTTTCATTCTTTGTTATTCTCATAGGAGCCGCAGTTACTCGCTACTCTGGATTTGAGGGTATGATGCATATTCGCGAAGGACAAACATCTTCGATGATGCAAAGTGCGGAGCCTTATGTTAACATTAAAGCAGGAAGTGTAGAAGATTCTACGATGCTCTATCTTTCAAAAAGAACACATAACAGTTTTGACAAAGAGATTCAAGCGGGCGGAAAGACTCTACATGTAAAGCTTGTGGAGTACATTCCAGATGCTATTGTAAAACTTGTTGAAGATAAAAATGGCACACCAATAGCAAATATGATGGTGACATTAGATGGTCAAGGTCAAAGTGTTCAGTTGTCAAAAGGTGATTTCTTTGAAGCTGGTGATCTTGTTCTTGATTTTGATTCAGGGAAAAAATTTGACAAACCAGTTGTCAAACTTTTCGTCGAAAATGGCAAACTGATGATAAATCATCCGATGGATTTAAAATACTTGAAGATGGATGACAAAAGCAGTGGTGTTTCACAAGCGAGCACAAAAGAAGAGTTTGCAACACGCACTCTCAATACTTACAATGCAACAAACTTCGTTTTACGTGAGTTTTATCCATTAGCAAGTAAAGAGGTTGTGAGTGATCCAAATGTAAAAGGTAAAAAGGGTGGCGGTACTGATGCCCTTCGCTTTGAAATAAGTGATGCTAAAGAGTCTAAAACAGTACTTGTTTATGGTAAAAAGAATGAGCTTGGCGATGACCAGACTGTGATGGTCGATGGTGTTAATGTTTCTGTAAATTATGGTCCAAAGATTCTTACTCTTCCATTTGCATTGAAGTTAAATCATTTTGAACTTTCACGTTATCCAGGTTCTATGTCACCTTCTTCTTATGCAAGTGAGGTTACTTTGATAGATAAGGAACAAAATATGAATGAACCTTTTAAAATCTATATGAATCATATCTTAGATCATAGAGGATATAGATTTTTCCAATCTTCTTATGACCAAGATGAAAAAGGAACAGTACTTTCTGTGAACAATGATCCAGGGACAACGGTTACATATATTGGTTACTTAATGCTTGCTGTTGGACTTTTTGGCTCACTTTTGATGCCAAATGGTAGATTTGCAAAGCTCTCCAACAAAGCAAAAAAACTTGCATCAAGTAGAGCAGTTGCGGCATTTTTAGCGCTTGCTTTTGCTTTTTCATATACTTCCTCTTATGCAGATGAAGTCAATCCTCTGATCAAAACTGTAAAATCTTTTGATAAAGCACATGCAGCACTTTTTGGCGAACTTATCGTTCAAGATAGCGATGGAAGAATGAAACCTCTTGATACGCTCTCAACAGAGATTGTAAATAAGATTAGTAGAAGTAATTCTATTTTAGGTCTTGATGCAAACCAGATCGTTCTTGGGATGATGATACGCCCTGATGCATGGCGTGAGATCAAAATGATCCGTACTTCAAATAAAGAGATCAACAAATTTATTGGACTTCCTGAAGATGCAAAATATGCTTCATTTTCAGAGTTTTTCCAGTCTCCGGCAAATATGGAAGGTTATAAACTTGCACAGTATGCAGAAGAGTCTTCACGTAAAGCACCAAAAGACAGAAATCAATTTGATAAAGCAGTCTTGTCAGTGGATGAGCGTGTAAATGTCGCTTTCATGGTCTATACTGGCTCAATTATTAAAATTTGGCCAAAACCAAATGATGTCAATCAAAAGTGGGTTGATACGATAGAAGCGCTTCAAACTTTTGATCAAGAGTCTGCAGGCAAAGTAAAAGACGCAGCAGTTATTTACTTTTCAAGTATTGATGATGCCATCAAAACAGGAAACTGGGCAAAAGCAAATACTGCACTTGATGGAGTTAAAAGCTTTCAAAAATTTTATGGAGCGGCTGTTTATCCAGATAAAACTAAAATCCGTTTAGAAATACTTTATAATCATTCAAATATTTTTGAAATATTGTGGCCACTTTATTTCTTGATTGGTTTTGTACTTTTGAGTTTCTCTTTTGTGAAAATACTCAAACCATCATTCAACCTTAGTATAATGAGCAAATCAGCAATGTTTTTATTGATAGCATTTTTTATTGCTCATACTTTGGGTCTTGCGGTGAGATGGTACATCTCCGGTCACGCACCATGGTCAAATGGTTTTGAATCTATGGTTTATATCGCTTGGGCGACAGTTTTGGCAGGATTTATCTTCTCAAAACATTCACCGATTACTTTGGCTTCGACATCTATCTTAGCCGGTTTGATCCTTTTTGTAGCGCATTTAAGCTGGATGGATCCAAAGGTCACAAACCTTGTACCTGTTTTACAATCATACTGGCTTGACATCCACGTTTCTATGATTACGGCGAGTTATGGTTTCCTTGGTCTTGGAGCACTGCTTGGATTTATTACAATACTTCTTTTTGCACTTAGAAACTCTAAAAATGAAGCGCGTATTAACAGCTCAATTTTAGAACTCAATGCCATCAATGAGATGAGCTTACTTATCGGTCTTGCGATGCTGACTGTTGGAAATTTCCTTGGTGGAGTTTGGGCAAATGAGAGCTGGGGACGTTACTGGGGCTGGGATCCAAAAGAGACTTGGGCTCTTGTGACGATTTTAGTGTACGCAGTTGTTGTACACATTAGATTTATAAAAGCACTTTATACGCCATTTAGTTACAGTGTTATTTCATTGCTTGCATTTACTTCAGTTTTAATGACCTATTTTGGAGTAAATTACTATCTTGCAGGTATGCACTCATATGCAAAAGGTGATCCAGTGCCTATCCCTGATTTTGTGCCTATAACATACTTCATAGTATTTGCACTTATTGTCATTGCTTTTAGAAATAGAAAAGTGACTGAAAAGTAAGTATAATGATCTTTAACGGATTTTCAAAGGAGATCATTCCTTTTTTAAAAGAGATCCGTGACAACAATAATAAAGAGTGGTTTTTAACTCAAAAATCACGCTACGAAAATCTTATATTAAACCCATCTCGCGACTTTGTCGTAGAGATGGGTGAACACCTCATGGCCATAGAACCTTCCATCAACGCAATCCCAAAAATAAACGCTTCCTTGTTTCGCATATATAAAGATATACGGAGAAATAAAACTGCTCTAAGCGATCCTATCAAAACACGTGTCGGCTATATCTTCTGGCAAGGCAAAGGCAAACGTCTTCAAAGCAGCAGCTTTTATATGCACTATGGCATCGATGAACTTTTTGTATCAGTGGGTATAAGATGGTTTGAAAAAGAGATACTTGATATTTATCGTGCATATATCAAAGATGACGCTCATAGAGAAGCGTTAGCCTCTATATTAAAAGAACTGGACAATAAAGGTTATAAGACCTTAGAACCCTCTATGAAAAGATATCCCAAAGGCTTTACAAAAGAGATGTCACATGTGGAGCTTTCTTTATATAAAGAGATGGCCGCTTATAAAAAATACGATTCTCACCTGATAGAAGAGGGCGAGAAGTTGATAGAGACGCTATACAAAGACTATGAAGCAATGGCAGAGTTACAAAAATGGATATATGAGATGAGTATATCGGAGAAAAAATAATACAAAAGAGACTCTATTTTACTTTTGTATTTTCTTTTGATGTATCTCTTCTATAGAATTTAAATTGTGACTCGTGTAATATTTTTGCAAGAGTTGATGGAGTCTGTTTTCATTAAATCTCCAAAAATGTTTTTCATCAAAATTAGGATGAGATTTCATCAAGATAAAGAGTTCTTTGTGTGCTGGAGGAGTAGACTTTTTTTGGATAGTATCGACCATAATAAATGTAAGCTGATCTACAGATTCTTTGGTGTTATCATCATCTTCAAGCTGTTTATTTGGCATAAATTTATATATTTTCCAAAGACTTAAAATCAAAGCAAGAGCAAAAGCTCCCATCATGATGGACGAGAGATGTTCTTTCACTTAAACCACTTTTTCATCTTTTCAATAGCAGAATCCAACACACCTTCATGCGGTTTTGACTCGATGCCAAAAGACTCTTGAAGTTTTAAGAGAAGTTCTTTTTGGTTGTCGTTTAGCTTTTTAGGATAGGTAATATTGACTTGGGCAATAAGATCGCCTTTGCCGTGTCCGTGAACATCTTCAATACCTTCATTTCTAAATTTAAAATGCTGTTTATCACGAGTTCCTACATCAAGCTGGAGTTTTAACTCGCCTGTGAGAGATGGAATAGTGATCTCATTTCCAGTGATCGCCTGAGTAAAAAATACAGGGATTTCGATATAAACATCATTGTCATTTCGCTGGAAGTGTTTGTCGGCTTTAACACTAAATGTTACATAAAGATCACCACGGCGGCCACCTTTACCCATATTTCCACGTCCGCCGACTCTTAAACGATTTCCGTTATCTATCCCTTTTGGAACATTAATCTTTACGCTCTCTTTGATTTCTGTATAGCCATGACCAGAACAATCACCACATTTTTCAGATGGCTTTGTGCCCTCTCCTTGACATACAGGACAAGTTTGAGAAAAAGTCATAAAGCCTTGACGTACGTAGACCTGACCTTTGCCTTGACACTGACTACATGTAGAGAGTTTCCCATCTTTTGCACCTGTGCCTTTACAGCTAGAACAAGATGATTTATATTTGAAATTGATCTCTTTTTCACATCCAAAGACAGCCTCGTTAAAGCTGATACTCATATCGACGTTCATATCAAGAGGGTATTTGTCCATATCCGCGCGTGAACGTCTTTGCCCACCGCCACTAAAGCCACCGTTAAACATCTCTTCAAAAATACTTCCAAGATCTTCAAAACCGCCCATACCAGAACTGCGACCTCTACCGCCGCCGCCTTGAAGGCCTTCTTTGCCGTATCTATCATAAACTGCTCTTTGTTGTTCGTCACTTAAAGTTTGGTAAGCTTCATTGATAAATTTGAATTTTGTCTCAGCCTCAGCGTTACCCTGATTTTTATCTGGATGGTATTCTTTAGCAAGTCTTCTATAGGCTTTTTTGATGATCGTCTGATCTGCATTTTTTTCGATCTGTAATATTTCGTAGTAACTTAGATTTTCCAAAAATAGTCTCCATAATTTTTTCGAAATTATAACGCAAATAGTTGATACCATACTTATAGGTTTACGATAAAGGGCTATAATAAGCAAAATTATTACAAGGGTTTTGAGTGCTAAAAATTCCACGTTTACTTCGTTTCTTAACTGTTTTCATTATTGCAATGGCTTTGCTTTTGACTCTTTTTAGAGTTTCATTCTACTTCTATTTTGTTGATCCTCTTTCACATTTAAGCAATTATGACTTTTGGATGTCTTTATGGCTTGGAAGTAGATTTGATCTTCGTATGATCGTCATTATGACAGCACCTCTCTTTTTTCTTGGCTGGATTCCATTTTTTTCGCCGTTTAAAGTAAAGAAAGCAAAAACTTTTTGGCTTGCTTATTTGGGTGTAATGTTTGCTGCTTTCATGCTTTTTTATGCGGTAGATGTGGGATATTATGCTTATCTAGGGACTAGACTTGACTTTACTTCAGCAAGATTGTTGATTGATTTTAACACATCTATGGAGATGGTTTGGGAGAGTTATCCGGTTATTTGGATCGTTATCGCTTATCTGTCTATCATCGCCTTTTTTCTTTTTTTAGTCAATGGTTATATCTCAAAACTTCAAAAAACTCGAGCAGAAAAATATCCATGGAAACTTAAAATTATTATCGGTTTTGTAAGCTTTTTTATTATGTTTGCTTCGGGTTGGGGAAAACTTGACCAATACCCTTTACGTTGGTCGGATGCTTCTTTTTCTAAACATCCTTTTGCCGCTCAGCTTACTTATAACCCGATACACTATTTCTTTGATACTTGGAAAAATGGTCGTGCTTCGTATGACGTAAAGATAGTCAAAGAGCATTATGATGTGATGGCTGATTATCTTGGAATCGTTCATAAAGATAAAGCGAACTTGAATTTTAAACGTGAAGCAAAACCAACTTTGACTGTTGGCACGAAGCCAAATGTCGTCATTGTCATCATGGAATCATTTGCTTCTTATAAATCAAGTGTTTCAGGAAATCCACTCGATCCTTCGCCATACTTAAAAGAGTATGCAGATAAGGGTTGGTACTTTAAAAACTTTTATACTCCGACTGTTGGAACAGCTAGAAGTATCTATGCGACACTTACTTCTTTGCCGGATGTAGAACTTCATGGAACATCAAGTCGTAATCCATTGATTGTAAATCAACACTCAATCTTTGAAGATTTTAAAGATTATAAAAAACTCTATTTCATCGGTGGTTCTGCTTCTTGGGGAAATATCCGTGGAATGCTCAATGAGTCTATGGATAATCTTGATTTGTATGAAGAAGAGAGATACAGCACTCCTAGAACAGATGTTTGGGGCATTTCCGATGCAGATCTGGCAATAGAATCAAGTAAAGTATTGGCTAAAGAAAAAGAGCCTTTTGTGGCTATCATCCAGACTTCAGGAAATCACAGACCATACACGATCCCTACAAATGCTCACGGTTTTAAAGTTCGCACAGATGTGAGTTTGGCTGATGTGAAAAAATATGGATTTGCTTCACTTGAAGAGTATAACTCATTTAGATTTTTGGATTATTCAGTAGGACTTTTTATGGCAGAGGCTAAAAAAAGTGAGTATTATAAAAATACTATCTTTGTATTTTGGGGAGATCATGGCATAGATGGCTATTCCCAGCATGTACCACCAGCTGAGAGCACTTCAAACCTTGCTCTTGGCTCTTACCGTGTTCCGTTTGTGATCTACTCACCGATGATAAAAGATCCTAAAGTCGTCGATACAGTGATGTCAGAGCTTGACGCGGTGCCTTCTATCGCTTCACTTGCAGGAATTGACTATACGTCGACAACATTGGGACGCAATGTGTTTAATCCAAAGTTTAAAGATAGTCACTACGCGTACATAATGATGAATAGAGCAGATCCGACTTTGGGACTCATCGGAGATCAATACTGCTACAGAACAACTGGTAAATTTGAAGGGCTTTACGATATCCACAGTAAAGATCCGATGGTAGATCATAGAAATGAGCATCCAGAACTCTTTGCAAAGATGAAAAACTTAACGCAGTCGATCTATGAAACAGCGAAATATATTCCTTACTTCAACAAACGTAAAGACGCTCACGAATAGAAGATTTTAGCCAGATACAGCCCGTTTGACGGGGCTGGTTTGAAGGAGAATTTTTGCTTACACAAGAGTTGATTTTCTAAATCTTCGATTTTATATTTTCCGCTGTTTAACCCAAGTAACATTCCCACCATCAAACGTATCTGAGAGCGAAGAAATCCATTTGCTTCAAAGTAAAGAACTGTAAAAGCTTTATGTTCGTACGCAGTGGCTTTATAAATCGTACGGATGGTCGTTTTGTTGTCACTTCCTTTTTTGTAAAAGCCCTGAAAATCGTATGTTCCTTCAAAACTTTTTATTGCAGTTTTAAGCAGTTCGATATCAATCTTTTCTACAAAAGTGACAAACTCATCTAGAAAAGGATTGCTTTTTCCCTCTTTTAAAATGTAACGATAAACTCTTCGCTTAGCGCTGTATCTTGCGTGAAAGTTATCTTTTACAGTTTCGATTTGTCTTACATGTAAGGAGGTCGGGAGTTTTTGATTGAGCACATCTTGGAGTTTATTTATATCAGTCCAAAAAGGGGGAAGATCAAAGTGGATCACTTGCCCGGTAGCGTGAACACCTCTGTCTGTGCGCCCTGAAGCTTCTATCTTTGTTTGGATGCCAAGAGAGGCGAGAACTTCTTGAAGTGTGCCGTTGACGGTTATCTCTTTCTCTTGAATCTGTGAGCCGTAAAACTTTGTACCGTTATAGGCTATGGTAGCTTTTACTCTCAAAAGCGAGCTACAATCTTTCTTTGATAGATAATATAGGTCGCAATCAGCCATAAGAAAAATACTACAGGAATAGTATAAAAACCAATCACATCGATAAGCCCGATTGTTGCGCCATAATAGATCACGATAGCAAGGAAGAGCGCGAGATAGACATAACTTTTTTGGTGTCTTGCATGCACGATCCCCATAGCCGCTACAAAAAAGAGAGAGATGATAGGAAAAATACTTAAGAGTACATCAGTGATAAACATATGACGTTTACTATCAGCTCTATCACTGCTGAGCCAGTACTCAAGAGGTTTTCTGTAGGTACTCAGATCTGTTTTCATCATATCATTGATGACGATAGTTTGATAGTCGATTTGTGAAAGAGTATCTTGCGTATAACTGTATCCATTGCCGGTGCTCAGTTTGAGTTTTAGGATTCCGTTTTGGTTAATGACCTCTGCTTTGTTTGCGTTTAGTAAAATCTCATTTTTCTTTTCTTTGTTAAATAAAAAGACATCGCCAAAAGTTCCATCTGGATTATTATGTCCTACATACAAAAGCCAGTTGCCAAAGTTATTTCCAAATTCAGAAGCTTTGATATTGAATTTTGCTTCGCTTTTTTTGTATGAAACAAAGTTGCTTGAAAGTACCGTTGCATGGGGAAAAAGGACGAAAAAATCAAAACTCAGTAAAACACACAAAAGAATCGCAGGTTTAAGAAGTGTTTTGATAATAAAATCTGGTTCTATCCCAAGTGCAAAGATCACGATCATCTCGTTATCGTTTGAAAGTCGAAATAGCGTGAGCGTCGCAGAGATGAAAAATGTGATTGGCAGAGTATAAAAAAGAATCTCAGGTAATACGAAAAGATAGAGTTTGACCATCTCAAAAAATGTAAGCTGGATAATGGCCGTGTAAGTTGCTAGTTTTATCATAAAGATTACAGAAGCGATGGCAAAAAGTGGTAAGAAAATTGATAGAAAAAGAATTGAAAAATTCTTAATGATATAGCGTCTTAGTTTATGCATAAAGTGTTTCCAAATAAGCGTAGATTTGTGAATCTAAAAGATAGGTTATAAAGGTTCCCATCGCTAAAAACGGGATAAAAGGAACTCTTTGCTCTTCAAGACTTTTGCCTTGAACATAGAGCATAACAGGCAAAGCTAAAACAGCCGCGACAAAGATAGCTACAAGGGCGAGTTTCACACCTAAAAGAGCTCCCATCGTTGCGGCCACCATAATATCAGCTTCTCCCATCGCTTCGATAAATGGATAGGTATGATAGTTTTTTGTCCATGAAGTTTGCGTTTTTTTTGCTTTAGTATGAGCTATAGAAGTCAATAAGTAAGAAAGTGAAAAGCGAAGCAAGGTAAAACCTCCGGCAAAAAGTAAGGCATTTTGGAGATTATTCAGTAACATTGAAAACGAGTATGCACCAAGTATAGCAAATAAAATGGCTAGAAGATTGAGACTGTCAGGTGCCATTTTATATCTAAAATCTATCATAGAAAGAGCGAGTAAGATCAAAAAAGTAAGTGCCACAAATGCAGAGGAAGGCGAGATGCCCATTTTGTATGCGATGGTAACAAAGATCAAACCGCTTAAAAGTTCTATGATGGGATATTGTGCAGAGATAGGCGCTTTGCAAAATGCACATTTTCCGCGTAAAAAAAGCCATGAAAAAAGCGGAATATTGTGCCAAGGCTTCAGCGGTGTGTTACATGTAAAGCAGTGAGATGCTGGAAATGCAATGTTTTCATCACGAGGAATCCGCAAGATCAGGACATTTAAAAAAGAACCCAAAAGAGTGCCAAAGAGAAAAGGTAAAAATAATTCCATTAGTTAAGTCCTCCAAATCTGCGTTCTCTTATGTTAAACTGGTCTATTATCTTGCCAAGTTCTTCTGTATTAAAGTCTGGCCAGAGTGTATCAATGAAAAAAAGTTCTGCATAAGAGAGCTGCCAAAGTAAAAAGTTTGATATTCTATGGTCTCCGCCGGTTCGGATCATAATGTCTACTTCATCTTTACAGTCAAGGGCGTTAGAAAACATCTCTTCTGTGATATCTTTTTTTTCATTTTTAAGGTGATTGATTGCTCGCAGAATCTCATCATGAGCACCGTAATTGAGCGCTAGACTTTGCACAAGTCCATCGCAGTGAGATGTTTTTTCTTCCACTTTTTTGATTAGTTTTTGCAGTGATTTTGAAAAAGCTCTTATATCGCCGATCGCTTCAAATTTAACATTATTTTTTACATACTCTTCGAGCTCATTTTTAAGGTAACGCTCAAGCAGTTTCATTAAAAATTCAACTTCAAGGCGAGGGCGTTTCCAGTTTTCTGTAGAAAAAGCGTACAAAGTGAGACGTTCTATATCTTTATGTTTAGAGCAAAATTTCGTGATCTCTCGAACTATTTTCGCTCCCGCTTCATGTCCTTTGACTCTTTTTTCTCCACGTGCTTCAGCCCAACGGCCATTTCCATCCATGATAATAGCTACATGTAAGGCTTGTTTCATGCGTTGATATCCAAGAGTGAGTTTGTGTGAAACTGATAAAGAGCGTCTATATTTTCTCTTACATGTAAGGTTATTTTGTATCTGATATCTTTCAAATTTGCTTCCAAAAAAAGTTTAGTTGTTGTAAATGCCACGTCTAAATCTATAAAAATTTCATCTTCTAGTAACATAATAGTTCCCGATATCGGACCGAGTTTTAGAAGGGCTGCGTAAAAATCCAGCTGGGATTTTTTTGTGGTTTTATTGTAGCGTTTTTTCATTTGAATAACCCCAAAAGAGTGCCCAAAAAGAAGTGGAATTGTGAGAGTATTTTGCATAAGTGATAAAAGAAGATTTGAAACTTGAGTAAAATCATCTTTTGACGTGGCAGATGAGAGATGATCCAAAAGAGTTGTTTTAAAACTCTCTATCGTTTTTTTACCGCTTAGAAGTTCATGAAGCTCTTTTGTATCAAATTTTATAGACAGATTTTGAAGTTCTTGGAGGATTTTAGGCTGTTGGTGAAATTTTGAGATTATGGGAGTTTCATGTGGCTTCGTGCCCAGTTCTACCCAATATTTTGAGCTCTCTTGGAGAGGTTTATCAGAAAAAGCAGTCAAGCTTTTTGTTGGAGTTTCAAGAAGATATTTCCCATCACCCAAAGATTTTGTAACATCAACACTGAGTAGTTTTATAAGTGCTTTTGCCTCAGAAGGAGAGCTTGAGGTAAGTTTTAAGATATTTGAAAGTTCACTAATGGAAAAGCTCATAGCTCTTTTGCGTTTTTAAGTATCTCAAATGAGAGGGAAAGTTTATCTGCTCTAGGAAGTAAAGCTGAACCATTTTGAGTAATAAATTCTACCTCATTATCATCAGTTCCGAAGCTTTTATCGTCTGTTAAAATATTGAGGCAAACCGCGTCAACACCTTTTCTTTCTAGCATTGAAGTTGCATTTTCTTTAGCGTTTTGAGCGTCCATCTCTGCTTTAAACCCTACAACTTTAATCCCATCTTTATTGATAGTTTTTAATATATCGATATTTTGTTTCATCTCTATATTCCACGATTTGCCGAGCATCTCTTTTTTGAGTTTGCCACTTTGAGCAAATACAGGAATATAGTCGCTCACAGCTGCCGCCATAAATAGATATGGCTCTTTTTGGATCAGTTCTATTGGTCTATCTAGGATGAGTGAAGGTTTAGAGAGTTTTCCTTTTTTTGCGATACGCACAGAGTCTACGACAAACTCAAGCATCTCCTCTGTTGAATCTACATCGATTTTATGCATGGCAAGTGGCAAATCAGTATCAAATTTTGTAGCGATGAGGTTTACATCCGCGCCTTTACAAAAAAGTGCCGTAGCCAAAGCCGAAGCCATTTTTCCGCTTGAAAAGTTTGAGATATAACGCACATCATCTATTTTTTCAGCCGTTGAGCCACCTGTGACGATAACGCGTCTATCTTCCCAAAAATCCTCTTTAAGCAGCTCTTTAGCGATATGCCAAAAAACTTCGATCGGTTCAGCCATAGCGCCATCACCGACAGTCTTACATGCAAGCTCTTTTGTCTGAGTCTTGATAATCTCATAATGTGCAATGCCAAGCATTTTGAGGTTTGCTTGAGTGATTGGATGGCTGAGCATATTTGTGTTTGCTGAGGGCGCTACAATCTTCTTGTCAGGATAGGCAAGGGCGCATTGAAGAAGCATATTATCAGCGATGGCGTTTGCAAGTTTTGCGATGGTGTTTGCGCTTGCTGGAGCGATGACAAAAAGATCTGCCCACTCAGTTGTTTTAATATGGTTATGATCGTCCGCCCAAGATTCACTCTGCTCATCAAGCACTTTATTGCCAGAAAGTGTCTCAAAAGTAAGAGGAGTGATAAACTTTTTCGCCGCTTCAGTCATCACAACTTTGACGTTTGCGCCCGCTTTTGTAAGAAGACGAATAAGTTCGAGAGACTTATAAATAGCGATAGAACCAGTGACGCCTAAAAGAATTTTTTTGTCTTGCAATAGATTTGTTGGTATAAGCATTTTTTGCCCTTAGTTTGTAAGTGTTAGTCGGGTTATAGTGTAATTTTTCTTAGAAAATAATATGGTTTTTATTTTATCATTAAGATGCTTTGAATTGCTTGGTTTTTGAACCAATATCTAAATTTCTATTACACCTCAATTTGTAATGAAAACTTTCTAAACTATGCTACAATTTTTTTATGAAAAAATTCCTCTTTATGCTCTTAATAACACCCTTTACGCTCTTCGCTTTTGAGATAATTCAAACTCCCATTCCTTTTGATGAGGAACGAATAGCTCTCACAAAAGAGTATATAAAAGCACACTATAATTTGAATGTGACAGATATCAAGATCGTTCCTAAAATCATTCTTATTCACTACACCGCGCTAGATAGCTATAAAAAAACATTGAAGCGCTTTATGTCAAGTGAACTTCCCTCAGATAGACCTCTTATAAAAAAAGGTGGCATGTTAAATGTCTCTACTCACTTCCTTGTTGAACAAAATGGAACTATTCATCAATTGATGCCACTTGATTTTATGGCACGCCATGTCATTGGACTCAACTACAGCTCTATTGGCATTGAAAATGTAGGTGGAGAAAAGGAGAAAGATAATTTAACTCCGCAGCAGTTACAAGCAAATATTTTTTTAGTAAATTACTTGAAAAAGAAATTTAGTACCATTGAATATGTTGCGGGACATCAAGAGTATAAATGTTTTGATAAAACTGCTTTATGGCTTGAAGTAGATAAAACATATAGAACCGAAAAGCGTGATCCAGGAGTGCGTTTTATGAAGGAATTACGAGCGAATATTAAAGGTTTTAAAGAAGCGCCTTGTGAGATGTTATAAAGTACATAGATTTAGATAGTCCACTTCTCTATAAAGAGCCCTCAGACGAGTTGGAATTTTTGTTTGATGGGTGTGAAATTAGCTTAAAAGCTTAATGAAAATTCGGAGCTCTACTTTCCCTCTTGTGCCGCTTTTTCTCTCAACTTGTCTTTTTTACTTTTGCCTTTTCCTTTTACTGGAGCGGGGCCTTTTTCTTTTTTTACCAGTTCTCCGACAAGCTCAAAACCTTCTATCTGCTCTCTTCGAAGTTTAATTTGTGAGCGTTTTTCTATTAAATGAAAGTGTTCAGCATCTTCAAGACCCACAAATGAGATGGCAGTTCCACTTTTTCCAGCTCTTGCAGTTCTTCCGATGCGGTGGATATAGTCAGCTGGCGAGCGTGGAAGGTCAAAGTTAATGACACAATCTATATTTTCTATATCAAGACCACGAGCCACGAGATCGGTGGCAAAAAGGAGATTGAGTTTTTTTGCTTTAAAGGCGTCAATGGTGTAATTTCTATCTTCTTGTTCCAAATCACCGTGAAATGATTCTGCTTTAAATCCGTGCTTTTTAAACTTTTGAGCGATGTTTTCAGCAGCTCTTTTGCTAGACATAAAAACAAGCACGAGTTCCCATTTATTGGTATTTAGAAGATGGCGTAGAAGTGGACCTCTGTTTTCGTGGTTGACTTCTATGGCGCGCTGAGTGATATTTTGTACTGTTGGCTCTTCATTTTCTATACTGACTTCTACGGCGCTTTGTGTAATTCTTGAAGCGATGGAAAGCATCTTTTGTGGATACGTCGCAGAAAAAAGGAGATTTTGGCGTTTTTGTGGAATGGCTTCAAGGATGAGTTCAAGTTCTTCGGCAAATCCAAGATCAAGCATCTTATCTGCTTCATCAAGGACAAAAAATTCCAAATGCGAAAGATTCATTTGCTTTTTAGAGAGGATATCGAGAAATCTTCCTGATGTGGCGACTAAGATATCACACCCTTTTTGTATCTCAAAAAGCTGATCGCCAATCCCCTCCCCACCGATAACGCCGACGACTTTTGGTTTTTTATCTAAAAAAGCTCCAAAGGTATTAAACGCCTCGGCAATTTGTAAAGTGAGTTCGCGTGTCGGCGTGAGAACAAGCACCTTTATCTTCGCTTTTCCCTCATAAGGTTTGCGAGATAAAAGCTCCAAGATAGGTAGAACAAAACTGGCACTCTTTCCACTTCCCGTCTGAGCTCTTGCCATAATATCTTGAGCGTCAAGTACAAGAGGAATCACTTTTTCTTGAATAGGTGTCGGAGTAGTAAAACCGCTTTTAGCAACTGCTAGTTCTATTTTTGGTGAAAGTCCCAGTTTGGAAAACGGCATTTTAGTTCCTTGAATTAATTATGCGTATTTTATGTTATTTTGGCTTTAGGTGAGGTTTAAAAACCCTTACATGTAAGAGTTTTTCTACGCTTCTTAAATATTTCTAAGCCAAATGGGAGCTCTTGGATTTATCTCTTTTATTAAATACTCCAAAAGTTACAATGCAAAAAAATATTGAGGATAAAATTATGAATACTATTTCAAAAGAAGAGAGAATAAAAGGTGCATTTTTTGGTGCTATTGTGGGAGATGCGCTTTGTTTGGGAAGCCATTATGAGTATGACGCACAAAAGATTTTTAAGGCTTATGGAGATAAACCTATAGAAAAGTTTATGTCACCAGGGGAGATGATGGGCGGACAAACTCACGGCATCGGCTGGGGAGAGCGAAACTATCATCCAGGCAAAAAAGCCGGTGGCACGACGGATTATGGAGATTATAATATTTTAGTTTTAGAGCATTTGGCTTCAATCTCTGAGCCAAAAAGAGCTTTTGAAGTATCTGACATGTTACCTCACTGGATGAATCGTCTTGAAAATGGCTGGGGTTCTTGGATATGTACGATGACAAAAGAAACCTATGCTCAGGTAAAGGCTAACTATCCTGTGACGCATCTTGGCGGTATCTCAAACGCTATGGCCATCCGACATGTGAGCGCGCATGGTTATTATGATACAGAAGATGAGCTTGTGGATGTTGCAAGAAAAACGATGTTTACACATAAAAATACGCACGCGCTTGGCGGCGGTGAGTTTTTTGCTCGTGTGACGCATCGTGTCATCAATGGTGCGACTCCAGCAGATGCCATCGAAGACGTAGCTATTCTTATGGGTGGATTTTATGAGGAAAAAGTTGCACAAGCAATTGCAAAGTTTCAAGAAGCGACGGATGAAAACTCGGCACTTTTCAAAGAACAGTTTGCAGATGACCTCGCTATCACAAGTATGGCAAGACTTTGGGATGTAGGGCGTTCTGAACCTATCAAAGTGGGAAAAGCAAGTCCGACTGAGGGAACACTTCCTGGCGCTGTTTATTTTATACTCAAATATGCAAACGATGAGGACGGCTTAAAAAAAGCTTTGCAAGCCAATACCATGGTCGGCGGAGACAATGCTTCTCGTAGCATCGCTATCGGGATGGTTTTGGGAGCATATAAAGGTGTAAAAGCTATTCCACAAGAGTGGAAAGAGAGTTTGGATCAGTGGGAGTATTGTGAAAATCTACTGAATAAACTTCCACTTTTGGGCTAAATTTAACTATTTAGTCTCTTTTTTCACTTTTATTTTGCGGTGGCGCGGTTTTTTCTTTTGGTCTTTCATTTTAGAGACTTGCTTGAGAGATGTAAGAGGAGAGGGCGTAAAGTCGTTCACTTGCGTTTTTGGAATTTCTTGTTTTAGAACAAACTCTATGGCATCGAGATAGTTTTGCTCATCAGGACTTACAAACAAGAGTGCTTCTCCTAGCTCTTTAAGTAGAATAACACGGCTGAAATAGTGCTTTTGATCACTTGGGAGGTCATAGTTTATAAGTTGTTGTATATTTGTAAGATTGAGAGTTTGCAAGATCATATCTGTTGTGATAAGAGTATTTGATTTCCCCTCATTAAAGGCTTTGGCTGCCATTTCTAACTGATCGGCTCTATGGTTTCCATGGACCGCAGTCGAGTCGATATTTTGAGTTTTGAGATACGTGCTTATCTCATCTGCTTTGCGTTTACTTTTTGTGATGATGACGGTTTGCATGTTAGAACTGTTTTTAAGTATATGCATAAGCATAGCAATTTTGTCGTGCTGCTCAACTTCATGGACTATCTGTTTTGTGCGTCTTGTAACACTGTGCGGATCATAATATATTTTTGTAGGTATTTTTTCAGTTTCTTTTGACATTTGTTTGGATTCCTTATTTTCAAGAGAATTATAGCTGAGGTCATATAAAAAAATGATTTATATCCAAAGAGAAAAAGTAGCAATACCAAAGATAAAAGCTTGTCAATGATATAATCAGTGTACGAGGGTAAATGATGAGCATGAATTTTGCAAATATAGTTTTATACAATGGTTTAATCGTCGTGAGCAGTGTTTTAATTATTATAGTTTTTCTCCATATGATCTATAAAAAACGAACACCTGAGGGTATTATTGCATGGCTGTTGTTTATGATATTGGTGCCTTATATTGCCGTATTTTTCTATCTTATATTTGGTTTGAGAAAGCGTGAAAACAGATATAAAAAAAATCCCATAACACTTCAAAAACGTACTCAAAGTTTTCATAAGCAAAATCCCATCCATGATATTTTAAAAACCTATGGCATCGCCGATGCGACTGGAGATGAGCATTTTGAACTTTTTACAGACTCGGTTGGAGCCTATGAAAAGCTTATGAGTTGTATCAAAGATGCTAAAAAATCAATCTACATAGGTACATATATTTTTGAGTACGATGTGGTAACAAAAGAGATTATAGAAGTGCTTATCCAAAAAGCTAAAGAGGGCTTAGAGATCAAAATACTAATGGATTCTCTTGGGTCTATACGTTTATACCTTTTTCAAGATAAGTTAAAAAACTTGAGAAAAGCGGGTGTTAAAGTCGAGTTTTTTATGCCCGTTTTTAAAATGCCGTTTAGAAACTATATCAACCTTCGAAATCATAGAAAGATTTATATATTTGATAATAAAAAAGTTCTCAGCGGAGGAATGAATATCTCACATGAGTATTTTGGACCAAACGTGGATAAAGCAAGATGGAAAGATATGTTTTTTTTAAGCGAGGGTGCTTCAGCAGAATTGTTTTTTGAGATATTTGCTTCTGACTGGTTTTATGCCTCACAGGAAAAGATCGGTTTTCTAAAAAACAGTACAGTAAATGCTGGAGATACTTTTTTACAAGTTGTTCCATCGGGACCTGATATGAGTAAAGATGTTCTTTATGAAGCTCTTCTTTGTGCTATTTATAGTGCTAAAGAACGTATTTGGATTGTCACTCCATATTTTATACCAAATGATTCTATCATCGAAGCCCTTATTATTGCCAAGCATAAAGGTGTTGATGTAAAGCTCATTACACCAAAAGACTCAAATCATATTTTGGTCAATCTAACAAGAAGTTCTTATATGAGAGAACTCCAAGAGGTCGGCATCGAAGTAGCACTCTACAATGGAGCAATGCTCCATGCTAAAGCAATCCTTTTTGATGATACAAGTGTTATGCTTGGGAGTGTAAATTTGGACAATAGAAGTCTCTTTTTAAATTATGAAGTAGCTGTCTTTGTGTACTCTCACAAGACTATAGCAGATATAGAGTTGTGGATGAACAAACTGCTTCTTCACTCATCTGGCGGCTTGCCAAAGATCTCTACTCCTAGAGTAATTTTGGAAAATCTCATGAGAATCATCGCTCCGCAACTTTAAGTAAGTAGGAAAAAAATGTATAAACCTCTGAGTTGTATAAAATCTTTAAAACATCAGGAAATATCTTGTCATGAAAGTTTTACTATATTATGTTGGAATGTAGCGAAATTGACACTAAAAAGTTCATATCAAGAGTATTTAAAATCGATTATTGAAGATGATGGTGTGGATATTTTACTTCTTCAGGAAGTTAAAAAGAGTTTAGCTACAGAATTGAAACTTTGCGATTATTCATATATTTTATCTCCAAATATTCAAACAAATAAGCATATTTTTGGAGTTTTAACTGCGTTTAAAATATCTTGTGAATATGAACTGTCACTTTTGACAAAAAAACGGGAACTTTCATATGCAACACACAAAGTAACTTTGATCACAAAACACAAAATATCAGAAGACGATGAGCTTGTAATAGTAAATCTACATGCCATAAACTTTGTCAAAAATAGTGATTTTTATACTGAACTGGAAAATATAAGATTAACAATCAAATCTCATAAAGGCCCTATGATAGTTGCCGGTGATTTTAACACTTGGAATGGTAAAAGAATGGATTTTTTAAGGGAGTTTACTTATGATCTGTCTCTCACTGAAGTCTACTTTAACGACAACTCAAAACAGAAAAAAGTCTTTACGAATTGTCTGGATTATATCTTTTATAGAGGTCTGAATCTTATAGCTTCAAAAGTTATTGACGCTAAAAAGATCTCAGATCACAATCCTATAGTTGCAACATTTAAGCTTTAGTTACTAGCTTTAAGAGCTTTAATTTCTGCACGAAGTGTTTCTAATTCTTCCATCATACTAGCAAGTTTATCAGCTTTAATCTCTTCAATATCGCCCTTGAAACGCTCAAAAGTTGATTGAACACTATGAGTCAATGAGTTAAGTTTATCTTTAGCATCATTGATAAGTTCGTGATGATCAAAGTGTAAATTCTCTTCAAGTTCATTGATTTTACCGATGATATCATCTTTATGTTTGTATGCATAGTAAGTTGCCGCGCCGCCGATAATTGCTCCAAGTACCAAGCCTATAGTGTTATTTCTGTCCATTGTGTATCCTTTTATTTGGTTTTATTTTTTTGAAAAAGTTTGAACAAAGCATCGATAGCGAGTGAGCCAAACGTTACTTTTGCAATGCCGTTGGAAGCTTTCAATGCTAGTGATTTTGTTTGTGCATGAAGGTAACCTAACATTTCATGTAATTCATATAATGTCGAGAGTGATTTTGCACTCAAAGCGTGCATTTCCGTCTTTAGTGAACCGATCAACTCATTCGTTTCATGAAGAGTTAATACCACTTTAGTGGAAAGGAAGCTAAGTTCATTATGAATACTATCAATAAACTCATGGACTTTTTTTATGGTCTTAAGCGTTTGTAGTCCAACAACAGCTAATATAACTGTGATAAGAATCATACATACGGCAATTATCCCGACAAAAACAGTTAAAAGCTCATTATCCATTGGCAGTTTTCCCCTTCCTTAGTAAATGATAACGCATCAATCCTTTTATAATTCTGTATCAACAGATAAGAATTATATTTACACAAAAAACATTACTCTATAACTTTATTATCTTCTTATGAAGATTTTTTTGTTTTTTTATCTTCACGTTTTTCTTTTAACGATTTCGCTGGTGCTTTCTTGACTGCTTTTTTGACGTCTTTACCTTTTGCCATTATGTCTCCTTTATTAAGACTAATCGAACATAGTTGTTCTGCTATATTGTATATGACTTAACCTTAATGTAAGAATTATTTTTATTTATCTAGTTTTATCAAAATATCCATCTCAAACTTTTAGACCACTGTGAGCCTACCTTCAATCAAACCGAATTAAACGGTATAATACTTTCATAAAAATAAAAGGAAGTATTGTATGGGAAATTCTTATTTAGAAACACATCCGGACGAAAACGGTTTTTTTGGTAAATTTGGGGGTTCATTCATCCCTCCTGTTTTGGAAAAACCTTTTGCCGACATCACACAAGCCTACAAAGAACTCAAAAATTCACCTGAATTTATAAACGAGCTGAAATATGTGCGCAAGCACTATCAAGGTCGACCTACTCCTATCTCTTTTGCAAAAAACCTGACAGAGCATTGTGGCGGCGCAAAGATCTATCTTAAAAGAGAGGATTTAAACCACACCGGGGCACATAAGCTCAACCACTGTATGGCGGAAGTTATCCTCGCAAAACATTTAGGAAAAACAAAGGTTATCGCAGAGACGGGTGCCGGTCAGCATGGTGTGGCACTTGCAACAGCGGCG
>JBBRBK010000004.1:0-86483 GCA_038205935.1 Campylobacterales bacterium | reverse complement strand
ATGGAAAAGCTTTGATCGAAACACTTTTAACACCGACAAACATCTATGTTAAAACATTCAAAAAACTTAAACATAAAATCGTTGCACTTGCGCATATCACAGGCGGTGGCATCGTAGAAAATCTTCCTCGCGTACTTCCTGAACATTTAATGGCTGAAGTTAAAGAGAGTAGCATAAGAACGCTTCCAATTTTTGATCTTATTTCTCAGCACGTTGCGCGTGAAGAGATGTTTAGAGCGTTCAATATGGGCGTTGGTATGATCTTGGTCGTACGTCCTGAAAATGTTGATGCTGTTCTTGCAAAAGCTGAGGGAAGCTACCATATCGGCGAGATTAAAAAAGGTGAGAGAAAAGCTATTTTGGTATAGTATTTTCAAAATTTTGGCTTCACTTCTTGTTGAAGCCAAGTCTAATTCAATGTGTACTCTTTTATTTTAAATCTCACTTCCCCATTTTAGTGAACCTAATCCATACTTTTCTCTTACTTTTTGTACTTGTTTTGTCAGTTCTTGGAGTTTATTGTCTTCATCCATCTCAAGGAGTGAAAGTTCACGTCTGCTAATATGTGTAAATTCTGATGAGTTGATGCCAAGATAGCTTACATGTAAGCGTTTTTGATTGTCCGCTTGAGTAAACATTTCAAGACAAAAATCCTTAAACTCTTTTTCACTAAACTCTTTTCTTCTTGTCACGCTGATATGAGATTTTTGATTGTATTCATATCTGATGGTGAGGGAAAAGCTTGTCGGAATGACCTGTAATTTTTGGATAGCAAAGAGAAGATAGCGGGAGAGAATCACAACTCTACGGCGAAGCTCACCTCTCTCATGGACTGGATCAAAGGTTCTTGATATTCCTATAGATTTGCGCTGAGACTTGAGATTGATCGGTGTGTCGATCTCGCCGTTTACACGCTTGTAAAGCTCTTTGGCGTAAGGACCCCAAGATTCGATCGTTCCTCTTCTTTTACGAAATTCTCCGAGTGTGAGTATCTGCGCATCTTGAAGTTTAGCCATCATAGATTTTCCGATGCCTGAAAATTTGCTTACATGTAAGGGATTTATAAACTCATCAAAATTCCACTCATAGATTGTTTTGCATCCAAAAGGCTTTGCTTCACCTGTTGCGAGTTTGGCAATATATCTCGAATGTGCCGCGCCGATAGAAACGGGAAGATTAAGAGCTTTTTGTATCTCATGACGCAGAGAATCTATAAACTGAGGTACATCAATATCTTCTATCCATCCGCTCACATCTCCATAAAACTCATCAATACTTGCCTGCTCAATAAGTGGTATCCGCTCTTGTAAAAAAAGATGGAGTTTATGAGAAAGCTCTTGATACAAAGCCATATTTGGTGATTTTATGATGAGATGAGGACAAAGTTGGAGTGCTTCACTGATGCTCATAGCTGTTTTGATTCCATATTTTCGAGCTTCATAACTCGCAGTTGTCAAAATCCCTCGAATTTTGCCGTCTGGATCTATGAAATTTTGTAGATCATCATCTCGTTTGTCATATTGTTGGTAAAAAGTCGAAACAAATGAGCCTGAATTTGTAAGATTTATTCCCTGATCTTGAGAACTCTTAGAAAAAATGTGCGTATCACTTCGCCCGCCAACAGCGACAGGTTTGTGCATAAGTGAAGCGTCAAGTGTGCGCTGAGCAGAGACAAAAAAGCAATCTAAATCTATATGTATCTTCATAAGATGAAGTTTACAACAGATTTAAAAGATAAGTCTAAAATATGACAAAATGATAATAAGTGATTTTAAAAAAAAAGAGTTTGTTAGAGGGATCTAAAAGAGAAAAACTCTTTTAGATTGGAAGAACACGGATTTTGTCTGAAAGTTTCTCTTTAAGAGTGCTCTCAATTGCAAAAAGTGTTCCTGTTGTTGAACTCGCACAGCCGTTACATGCGCCGATATATCTGATATAAACGTCGATGTAATCACCGCCATCTTTGATGTCGATAACTTCCATATTTCCGCCATCCATGATAAGGAACTGACGTACATTTTCGTCAATTACTGCATCAATCGCTTTGATTTTTTGAACCAAAGTCATAGCTACGAAATCTCCGCTCGTGCCAGTGTCTGCAGCGGCTTTCATTTTTTCTTCATCCATTTCACGGCGAGTATCTCTTAGGATATCAACAAGATAGTATTCACGCTCTTCGTGGCCACCTGGCTTGATACAAGATTTACAAAAACCGCCGGCTTTTGTGTAGTCTGTGATTTGCTCAATAGTTTTAAGATCATTGAGTTTGATAACCTCTTGGAGTGTTTTAAGAGAAACACGTGCACATTCACACACGATGATCTCCTCTTCAAAACTTTCACTATCAACGCCAAGGTAAAGTCCAGCCGCTTTTTTGATAACGTCGTAAGCCATAACTGAACAGTGCATTTTTTGAGGTGGAACTGCCGGAGTTTCTGGATTATCACGTAGAGCAAACTCAACATCGATGTTTGTGATCTTAACCGCTTCTTGAACCGTTTTACCGATACAAAGTTCAGTCATAACATCACTACTTGCGATTGCCGTACCACAACCGAAACTTCTAAATTTAGAGTTTACGATTTTGTCATCTTTAGGATCAATCTCCCAGTAAAGACGAACCGCGTCGCCACAGCTTTCAGCTCCAAAATCAGCAACTATAAGTTTATTGCCACGAGACTCTGCTTCCTCTTCACTAATTTCACCTTGGTGTTGAGGGTTGTTCATAAGACGAGTGACTTTATCTGAGTAAGCATCCCATAAAGATTCGCCGATTAAATCATTTTTTGCCATCTTGGTATAATCCTTAATTAAATTTTATTTTTTATATTTCTGCTTCGTTAGAAGCAAGCTTCAGTAGCCTCAGCGGCTAGCGAAGTTAAAGCGATTAATGGTGTGCGGGAATGTGGCATTCGCCAGCTTCTCCGCCTTTTGTTGGTTTTACAAGTGCATAAGAACTTGAGATTGCTCTAAGTCTTGTTACTGCTTCCGTGAAATGCTGGATTACATAATCCACTTCTTCATCAGTCGTGTAACGGCTAAGACTCAGGCGGATACCTGTGTGAGCCAACTCATTGTCTGCACCGATTGCAAGCATAACCGTATTTGCTTCAAGATCTTCACTCGCACAAGCACTTCCTGTTGAAGCTCCAATGCCGAATCTATTGAGATCCCAAAGCATACCTTCGCCCTCAACACCACGAATGGAGATCAAAATCGTATTTGGTGTTCTGTGTTCGCGTTGTCCAACCGTAAAAGTCTCAGGGATAACTTTTAAAAGTGCATCTTCAAGGCGATCTCTTTTTGCACTGATAGAGGTCATTTTTTCTTCGATGTTTTCAGTTGCCATCTCGATCGCTTTTCCCATACCTACAATATATGGAACATTCAGCGTTCCAGAACGGCGTCCGCCCATTTGTGAGCCGCCATGCATGATTGGAGTAAGTTCTTGTGAGCCTTTAATATAAAGAGTACCAATCCCTTTTGGTCCGTGAAATTTATGCGCGCTCATAGACATAAAGTCTACATGTACGTCTTGCATATCTACAGGAATTTTTCCAACTGCCTGAACGCCGTCAGTATGAAATAAAACACCTTTAGCTTTACAAATTTCGCCGATCTCTTTAATAGGAAAGATCATCCCTGTTTCATTGTTTGCCCACATAACAGAAACGAGTGCTGTTTTTTCAGTGATAAAACTTTTGACCGTGTGTGCTTCAACAATACCCTCTTCGTTTACTGGAAGGTAAGTAACTTTGACGCCTTGCTCTTCTAAGAACCTACATGTAGCAAGAATTGATGGATGTTCCACTTCCGTTGTTACGATGTGATTTTTGTCGCCGTTAACGATTTTATCTATCCAAACTGATTGTAAAACCCAGTTGTTTGATTCCGTCGCACAAGATGTAAAAACGATATCATCTTTATCTGATGCGTTGATCGCTTTGTACACTTGGTCGATTGCACGTGAAAGTGCAGGGCGAGACTGTGTTCCAAATTTATGAAGTGAGTTTGGGTTTCCATATATCTCACTAAAAAATGGAATCATTTCTTCAACTACTTCAGGTGAAGTCATCGTAGTTGCATTGTTGTCCATATAAACTTTCATAAAGTACCTTTAATTGCTTGTCTAGTTAAAGAAGAGTAAATTTGTCCTCTTTTATTAATGAGATGATAATACCTTCCTCATTTAAATAAGCTTAAGCAATATTAAGCTTTGTACTACTTTAAGGTATAATTTCATAAAAAGGCTTCTTATGTGTAATTTCAATAATTTATCGCAAGACGAGAAAGATACTCTCAAACTTCAACTTCAAGATATCATAGGCAAAATGGGAGGATTGAACTTTTTTCTCTCTTTCATTGAAAAGATGCGCCTCATCAAGCCTCATCCTTTGTCTGCAAGAAACTCTAGTGCAACTGTGGAGAGATTTGAGATCTCTTGGGATAAGGTAATCTTCTTAGACAAAGTAACACTTTTAGAAAACACGATTAAATCCAACAGAGATGAAAATGGATATACGATCAACTTTAACAAAGATGACAAAAAAAGTAAAAATATTGTCAATCTTATTCGTACGCTTTCTGTCATCAATTTTAAGTTTAAACTCTCAAATAGTGTTGCACCTGTAGAGTTCAAAATTTTCAATAAGATAGAAGAATCAAGTGCAGAGCTAAATCCTCTTTTTGTAACGCTTTTCTTTTGTTATGTGAATTTTGTAAAAAACGTTTTAAAAGACTAGTTATAAACAACTAAACCATAGTCATCACGCAGGTTGTAGAAAGTAGAGTTACTTGTAATCTCAAGATCTTTTAAACGGCCTAAGTGGAGAACAGCATTTTTATCCACCTTAATCCCAAACTCCACAAAAAACTTTTTGATATTTACAAACTTCACGTCCTGAACATATTTATATTCAAAATCTTTATAAAGCTTCATTTTGTCATAGCGAAAGATATGTTCGCTTACATGTAACTGATCTGAAGCATAACGGATAGGTAAATATCCTGAGAGATCTGTGAGGATTGGCTCAACGTAGGCGTATTTCTCGGGAAGAGTCTTTTTTTGTACAAATACATATTTATTGTTGAGTTTGATGTTTGGTGTATCCTTCCAATATTTATATAAAGGATTTGAAACATCAAGTTTTTCGCGGACTTCCCGCCAGAGCCAATAAGAGTTTAGTATATGTGGTAAAACTGACATAAGTAGATTTTACAAAAATCGATGTTCTATTTTGCTTAATTTAAGAAGGAAGTGAGTATGATTTCACTCCTAACTACCAAAGCTCGCATAACTCAGTTGGTAGAGTGTTACCTCGACAAGGTAAAAGTCACTGGTTCGAGTCCAGTTGTGAGCACCATTCCTCAATCTAATAGCCTTTAAAAACCCCATAAAATACGAACTTTAAGCCACTTTGTACATTTATTTTTGTCTAAATTAATACAATAATGTGGAGATATTAATAAAATATTCATCTTTCCTTGCACTTTATCTTTTATTCAGTTATACTACGGCTAATAAAAGATGATTCGAGTTACATCTTTAGTATGCTTTATATTGGTGACTTTTTGTTGACAGTACGATCCACCCTAAAAGAAAACTTCATATTAGATTTTTACCACCTTAGCAATTTGGTGTACTCAAAACAAAAAAGGACAAACAATGGCAACATTAGTAAATGGAACAGTTAAATGGTTCAACAGTGAAAAAGGTTTCGGTTTTATCGAACAAGAAAATGGCGGAAAAGATGTATTCGTACACTTTCGTCAAATCAATAGCAATGGTTATGGTCGTGTGTCACTAGACGAAGGTCAAAAAGTGACTTTCGAAGTTGGTCAAGGCGAAAAAGGTCCACAAGCAGAAAACGTTACAGGTCTGTAATCTTTCTCTCGAGTAGCTTAGGCTGCTCGGACTCTTCTTTATCATTTTTTACACTCTTTCAACTCCCTCTTAAATAACTACACTAAAATTCTCTAAATAATAATTTACGAGGAAAAAATATGCAAGCAACAATCTGGCACAATCCAAAATGTTCAAAATCACGCGAAGCTTTAGAACTCTTACATGCAAGGGATATTGATGTCGAAGTAGTGAAATACTTGGAAACTCATCCTTCAAAAGAAAAAATAACAGATCTTTTATCAAAACTCAAAATACCTGCTAGGGAATTGATGCGAACGAAAGAAGATATTTATAAAGAACTAAATTTGAAAGATGAGATGGACGAAGAGAAACTTATCAAAGTGATGGTAGAACATCCAATATTGATAGAAAGACCGATTGTTTTTACAGAAAAAGGTGTTGTTATCGGCCGTCCATCTGAGAAGATTTTAGAGCTTTTCTAACCTTTCTATGATAACGCCGTTATCTTCAATAAATTTGGAGATAACATCAGACTGTGTGTGTTCATAAGATTTTGCGTAGATAATGCGTTTTATTCCGCTGGCGATAAGGTTTTTACTGCATTCGCTGCAAGGTTCTAAGGTAACATAAATAGTTGCACCCTCAATACTAATCCCTTTTCTCGCTGCCCAAATGATAGCATTCATCTCAGCATGGATCTCATAAGTTTTAGACCATTCATGATGATCTTTTGTGTATTCGCCATTCCAGTGATCCTTACAATTCATAAAACCAGCAGGTGTGCCATTGTAGCCACTGCTGAGGATCCTTCCATCTTTTACTATGACGGCTCCGACTTGTTTTGAAACACATTTTGAAGCACTCGCTATCTCGAAAGCTATGTTGATAAAATTTGTATCGCTTAGCATTAGTGCCCTAATATTTAATATTTGTTATGGTATTATATCGCAAAATTTAATATATATTTTGGAGACTTACAATGGACATGAAGCAGATAAAAGCATTAATGCAGGAGTTTGATGGAAGTGGTTTAAGTAAATTAAAAATCGCTAAAGAAGATTTTAGTATCGAACTTGAAAAAGTTGTTGGAGCTGTATATGCGCCTGTCGCAACTACTCAAACTGCTCCTGTTGCAGCTGCTTCTGTAGCTGTTATGACACAAGTTGAAGCAGTACCAGAAATTTCTGGGGATTTGATTCTTTCTCCAATGGTCGGCACATACTACGCATCACCATCTCCTGATTCTCCAGCTTTTGTAAAAAAAGGTGATATCATCAAAAAAGGTCATGTTGTTGCAATACTCGAAGCTATGAAGATTATGAATGAATTAGAAGCTGAGTTTGATTGTAAAATTCTTGATGTACTAGTGAGTGATGGTCAAGCCGTTGAATACGATATGCCGTTATTTGTAGTAGAAAAGATTTAATCTATGGCTGAAATCAAACGTATATTGGTTGCTAATCGCGGGGAGATAGCTCTTCGTGCGATTAGAACTATAAAAGAAATGGGTAAAGAGGCTGTAGCTATCTATTCAACTACTGATAAAGGTAGTGAATATCTAGAACTCGCTGATGCAGCCATATGTGTAGGCGCTGGGCCAAGTGCAAAGAGTTACCTCAATATTCCTGCTATTATTTCTGCAGCTGAGATAAGTGGCTGTGATGCAATTTTTCCGGGATATGGATTTTTAAGTGAAAACCAACATTTCGTTGAGATATGTACACATCATAATATCAAATTCATCGGACCGACTCCTGAAGTTATGGTACTTATGAGTGATAAATCAAAAGCAAAAGATGTTATGGTTCGTGCAAATGTTCCAGTTGTTCCGGGAAGTGATGGGGCGATCAGCGATATGCAAGATGCTAAAAAAAGAGCAAAAGAAGTCGGTTATCCGGTTATTCTTAAAGCGGCTCAAGGTGGAGGCGGACGTGGTATGCGCGTTGTCGAAGATGAAAGCTACTTGGAAAATGCATTTTTAGCAGCTGAGAGTGAAGCGATTACCGCATTTGGTGATGGCACCATTTATATGGAAAAATTCATTAAAAATCCTCGTCACATCGAAGTACAGATTATGGCAGACTCTCATGGAAATGTTATCCATGTTGGTGAGCGTGACTGTTCTATGCAACGTCGTCACCAAAAGCTAATTGAAGAGTCCCCTGCAATCGCTTTGACTCCAGAAGTTAGAACAAGATTACATGATGCAGCAGTTCGCGCGGCACAGTTTATTAAGTATGAAGGTGCAGGTACATTTGAATTTTTACTCGATGCAGATCTAAATTTTTACTTTATGGAGATGAATACTCGTCTTCAAGTTGAGCATACTGTTTCTGAGATGGTAAGTGGTCTTGACTTAGTAAAAATGATGATCGAAGTAGCAGAAGGTAAAACTCTTCCTGCACAAGAAGAAATCACACTTAAAGGTCACTCAATTGAGTGTCGTATTACCGCAGAAGATCCTATAAAGTTTTTACCATGTCCTGGAAAAATCAGTACTTGGATTGCACCAGGCGGAAAAGATGTTCGCATCGATACACACGCACATGCAAACTACATTGTTCCATCAACATATGACTCGATGATAGGGAAACTGATCGTATATGGAAATGATAGACCTGAGGCAATTGCTAGAATGCATAGAGCACTTAGTGAGTTTAAGATCACCGGTATTAAAACTACAGTGGCATTCCATAAAAAAATGATGACAAATCCAGATTTTATAAATAATAATTTTGATACAAAATATTTGGATGGTTATAAAGGTTAAAACTTTTCTATGAACCTTTATGGTTCATAGCTTTGTTAGTTACTTATTTTTATTCTATTGTGGCAAACGTAGAGTTTGAATGTTTGCATTTAACTTTGCTCTGTCGAAATACTCTTTTAGAACTTGCTCACGCTTATCAGACATAATCATATTTTCAACCTGTGCTTTGATATCTTCTAGTTTCACATCTTTACTCTGCTCAACTGCTTGCATATAAAAACAAACAAAGCCATCTTTACCGTTTGATATGATCTCAGAGAAATGATTTAGAGGTGTTTTATCTAAAAGTTCAGCAAGCTGTGGCGCGATTTTATTGTATTCAAATGTTTGATCTTTATGCCCTATTTCAGCTGAGTAGAACATAGGATTATCGATTTTTTGTTGTAATAAACTTTGTTGTTTCGATTCATAAACAACTGTGCTGTAGCTTTGTGGATGGTTAAATTTTGCTTTGTTGAGCTCATAATAGTTTTTGATCTCTTGCTCATCTGGCTCATCCATGTGCGTATAGGCAATAGCTTGAAAAAGTTTTTGGTTTAGCAAACGCTCTTTCATCTCTTTTTGTACTTGAGCTGAAGTGAGATTCTGGCTACTTGCTACAGCGTCATAAAACTGACTAACAGTCATATTGTTTTGTGTAGCCATTCTTTTGATCTCTTCGATCACTTCATCATCAGTTACGGTGATTTTTCTTGATTTTATCTCTTGATCTTCAAGCTTTTTTCGTATCAAAAAATCTACTGTTTTAGCTTGATCAAGATGAGATTCTTCCATCGCATTTGTGATTTCAAGCATCGTGATAGGTTCATTTTGAACAAGAATTGCAACGCCGTCAATGATTTTTGCATTAAGGCTTAAAGAAAGGAGGATGAAAAATAGAGCTTTGTACATGTAAAGTCACTTTATGATGATATTTAGGTTCTTATTTTACCCGTTTTTAACCAATGATTATCTAAAATACGGGACTTTATTTAAAAGGCTTACCATGGTTGTTACGCGTTTTGCACCATCACCTACAGGGTATCTTCATATCGGAGGACTTCGAACCGCACTTCTTTGCTATCTTTGGGCTAGAAAAAACGGAGGCAAGTTCATTTTACGTATCGAAGATACAGATCAAAGCCGTAACTCTGTTGAAGCCGCTGAGGCGATTGTTCAAGCTTTTAAATGGCTAGGACTCTCACATGACGGCGAGATCGAGTACCAATCTCAAAGAATGGATATCTATAAACGCTACATCCAAAAGCTTCTTGATGAGGGTAAAGCTTACCATTGTTATATGTCAAAAGATGAACTCACGACACTTCGTGAAGAGCAGATGGCAAAAAAAGAGCGCACGATGTATGACGGACGTTATCGTGATTTTACAGGTACGCCGCCTGAGGGTGTTGAACCAGTTGTTCGTATCAAAGCGCCTTTAGAGGGAACTATTACAGTCAAAGATGGTGTTAAAGGCGACGTAGTTTTTGATGTGAAAGATATCTTGGATGATTTTATTATCGCGCGTGCAGATGGAAGTCCGACATATAACTTCGTCGTTGCAGTTGATGATGCGCTTATGGGCATCAATGTCGTTATCCGCGGCGATGATCATCTTTCAAACACGCCAAAACAGATGATCGTTTATGAAGCTTTAGGTTTTGATATTCCTCAGTTTAACCATGTACCGATGATCCACAACAAAGAGGGTAAAAAACTCTCTAAACGTGATGGCGCGACAGATGTGATGGCATATAAAGAGATGGGCTACACACCTGAAGCACTGCTCAATTTTTTAGTGCGTCTTGGCTGGAGTCATGGAGATCAGGAGATTTTTTCTATGGAAGAGATGATGGAGCATTTTGATCCAAAAGATATCAATAGATCTGCTTCTATCTACAACGCTGAAAAACTTGACTGGTTGAACGCTCATTACATTAAAAATATGTCAAATACAAAGCTTGCAGAGCTTCTAGAAGATTTTGGTTTAGTTCTTTCTTCTCATGATAAGAGAGAGATTTTACTTGATTCTTTTAAAGATCGCGCAAAGACATTAAAAGAGATGGCTGAACTTATCAGTGAAGTGCTGACAGCTCCGCTCACATTTGATGAAAAAGCTGTTGCAAAAGGGTTTAAAGGCGATGCTTTTGAAATATTACATGCGTTTGCAGAGAAGCTAAAGTCGAGTGAAAACTTGCATCTTCCAGTTGATTATCATCGAGTGATGGAAGAGTTAGTCGCAGAGAAAGAGATAGGTTTTGGCAAAATAGGTCAGCCTTTGCGTATCGCCCTTATGGGAAAACTCTCAGGTCCGGGGCTTGATGCTGTTATGAGTATCATCGGTAAAGAAGAAACGCTTTCACGCATCGAGTCTGCCATAAAAGCAAATAGCTAAAAAATAACTCATTGATTTAAAAATACGGAGAAACGAAATGGATATAAAAAAGCTTATATTAGTTGGCATCGGTGCAATTGTTATTATGATATTAGTTCTTATTTATGTGTGGAATAAAAAAAATGGTGAAGATAAGCTTGCGCAGCCTGAAGAACCAATGAGCAAAGCAGAAGCTTATAGAAAAGCATTGAATTAATATACTTTCAAGGGCACTTTACATGCGAAGTGCCCTTTGGGTATACGCCTTTTCTTCACGACTCCACTCGGTCAAAAAAGCTAAAATCCAAAGTGACACAAAGAAATGCCGCAAAAGTTGTTCCGTCAGTTGCAACACTTTTTTGGTACTTTTTTACGAAGAAAAAAGTACAGAGAGAAATATTTTACATGTAAGCCACTTTAAAACATAGAGTTAAGAATCTCTACACCCTCAGCCGTCAACACCAAAGTAACTCCATCTTCTTGCACAATCATAAAACCACTTTTGACAAGCTCACCCATCGCCTCTTCGAGCGCATCATTTTGCTTCGCATCAAGATTCTTGATAATCTCTCTCACGACATCTTGCTTTGTCATAATCTGCCCAACAGTGTTGTGTCTTCTAAACCAACTCATAAACATCTCTTTGACCTCATTTTTAGGAGCGATATCTAAGAGCACTTTTTTAGGTGGAGCTTTTCTTTTTGCAAAGTGAGGCGTAGCTTTAGCGCCGTTTCTAGGTGGTCTTGCACCATTGCCATAATTCTTTTTAGGAGCTGATTTAGTTGATTTCATTGTCGACCTTTCTTTTATAGAGTGTATTTATTTTAAACATTGTAGTACGTTGCATTTGGATGATAAACGACGAGTGCTGATGTTGATTGTTCAGGATGTATCTGAAATGTCTCGCTCAGTTCGATTCCAAACTCCTCAGGTTTTAAAAGATTAAAAAGTGGACGGTTGAGTTCTAAGTCCGGACAAGCCGCGTAACCAAAAGAGTATCTCGCGCCTTGATATTTGTTCATCTGCACATCGTTGATGGTGTTGCCTTCATTTTCTGCGATACCAAGATCAAGACGTATTTGCTTATGTACCATCTCTGCGAGTGCTTCGGCGAGTTCAACTCCAAGACCGTGAAACTGGTAGTATTCAGTGTATTTTCCCTCTTCATAGATTTCGCGTTCCACGTCGCTGAGTTTTGCTCCCGCACTCACACAAGTAAGGGCGATAACATCGTGTCTGTCGTGGTGAAAAAAGTCACTGAGTGCGCGGTGAGGTTTACGTCTTTGACGAGGAAACGTAAACTCTTCGACGGCTCTTGGATAGGCATCGTGAAACTCTTCAAAGTTAATATCATCCTTACATGTAAAGCCTTCACTCTCATCAAAAATGACAAGGCGATTATCATCACTGCGACATGGCCAGTAGCCATAGACGATGGTCGGCTCAAAGAGTTTTTCATCTAAAAACTGTGCTTTGAGTTTTTCATACGCAGGCCAGACAACTTCGTTTAACTGCTTTTCATGCGCCTCTTTTGTCATCCCTTTTGAGCTGTAACCCCAGCGAGATTTAAAGAGGATTTTGTGGTTGATCCAGTCAAACGCTTTTTCTATCTGCGCGGGAGTGAGTTTCATCTCACGTCTTCCCCAAAATGGAGGAGTCGGTACACGAACATCACGATCAGGCATTGAAAGCTGTGAAAATGGAGGAATGATGACCTCTTTCTCCTCTTCTTTTGCTATGACTGGAGCATTTGGATGCAGATTGGTATCAGGATTGCCCGCTTCAATGCGGCTCATCGCAGTTACACCATCAAAAGCATCTTTACAGTAAAAGATCGGACCATCATAAAATGGACGGCAAAAGTCATCTATAAAAGCACGAGTAAGTGCCGCGCCGCCAAGAAGAAGAGGGATTTTGATGCCCGCTTCTTTCATCGCTTCGAGATTGTCTTTCATCACTTGCGTAGATTTTACTAAAAGTCCGCTCATCCCGATGGCATCGGCGTTACTGGATTTAAGCGCATCTAAAAATTTTTCTAAATCCACTTTGATACCAAGATTGATAACCTTAAATCCGTTATTTGAAAGGATGATATCCACGAGGTTTTTACCCACGTCATGGACATCGCCTCTGACTGTTCCAAGTATGAGTGTCGTATCTGTTTTTTTATCTATCTTTGGCAGATAAGGTTGAAGATGATCGACAGTTTTTTTCATAGTTTCAGCACTTTGGAGTACAAAAGGAAGTTGCATTTGCCCTGAACCAAAGAGTTCACCTACGACTTTCATGGCATCGATGAGAATCTCATTGACAATTTTCTCAGGAGCGATGGTATGACGAGCTTCTTCGACAAGTGGGATCATTCGCTCTTTATCGCCATCCATTAAGAGTTTTGCTATTTTTTCTTCAGTGCTGAGAAGTTTATACGCCGCATCTTCTACTTCGCTGTCTAGGGCTTCTTTATGACTGAAGTGGTCGATGAAAGTAAAGAGTGCTTGACCTTTAGGTTGACGGTTAAAGATAAGATCATCACAAAGGGTTTGCTCTTCCTCAGATATTTTATTTAAGGGGATGATATGCTGGACATTGATGATAACAGATGTTAGTCCCGCTTGGATACAATGGTGCAAAAACATTGAGTTTAGATAAGGTCTCGCATCTTTATCAAGTCCAAAAGAGATGTTTGAAAGTCCCAAAATTGCGCCCACTTCTGGGTGCCTGAGTCTGAGCTGACGGATCGCTTCGATGGTGTTGATACCCGCATCAAAATACTCTTCATCTCCACTTCCAAGAGTAAAAGTCAGAAGATCAAATACTAAGTCTTCTGGATTTATACCGTGTTTGTTTACCGCAAGATCGTAGATACGTTCTGCTATCTCTATTTTACGCTCAACAGTTTTTGCCATACCGATTTCATCGATAGTCAAACATACAAGTGAAGCTCCAAACTTTTTCGCCAAACCACAAACTGTGTCAAACTTTTCTATCCCATCTTCAAGGTTGACCGAGTTGATGATAGGTTTTCCGCCGATGAGTTTAAGTGCCTCTTCAAGTGCGGCCGTTTGCGTAGAATCTGGCATCAAAGGAAGAGCGATCTTTTGAGCATACAAACTCATAACTTTATTCATGTCTTTTGTCTCATCACGTCCTGCAAAACCCACCGAAACGTCAAGCACATGCGCGCCTGCACGAACTTGTTGCTGACCGACACTCATCGTTCCTTCGTAGTTTTCAGCTAAAAGAAGTTCACGAAACGCTTTTGAACCCGTTGCATTACTTCGCTCACCCACAAGTAAAGGCGCTGGACTTTGCATTAAAGGTGTCGTGTTAAAAAGTGACGCAAGAGAGTTTGGCTGGCTTCCCGTGGCAGCTTTTGGAGTCTTAGGCGTAACGCGATCCACAAGTGCGCGAATATGCTGAGGTGTTGTTCCACAGCATCCGCCAAGAAAACTCACACCATCAAACTCTAAAAACTCCTCTTGTTTGTCTGCAAACTCATCTGGTCCCATCGGGTAAAATGTATAACCGCCGCGGTTTTGAGGAAGTCCCGCGTTTGCGTGGATGGAGATAGGTTTTCCCCATACTTCACTGAGAGTCTTCACATGTTTTTTGACCTGATCTGGTCCAGTTCCGCAGTTAAAGCCAAGAGAGATGATGTCAAAAGGCTCGAGTATCGCCGCAATAGTCGTAGCATCTGTTCCTATAAGCATCGTTCCAGCAAGCTCGATAGTCACAGAAACCATGATAGGAATCTCGACTCCACGCTCTTTAGAAGCCGCGTCACATGCGTGCAAAGCGACTTTTATTTGCAATGGATCTTGACACGTTTCAAGTAAGAATATATCCGTTCCACCGTCAATGAGACCGAGTGCACACTCTTTATACCCCTCAAACATCACATCGTAATGGATATGCCCAAGAGAGGGAAGTTTCGTTCCCGGTCCGATAGAACCAAGAACGTAGCGAGGTTGCTCAGGCGTAGAAAACTCATCACATTTTTTACGTACTATCTCAGCTCCCGCGCGTGAGAGTTCATACGCGCGATGACCGATGCCGTATTCGTCCAAAACCCAAGAAAATGAGCCAAAAGTATTGGTCGTGATAAGGTCGGCGCCCGCTGTAAGGTACGCACTGTAAATGCTTTCCATCACATCTACAGCGGTCACGTTTAAGAGCTCGTTACACCCTTCTAAACCCTCCCACGCTTCAAGAGGAATATCTTTATCACGCTGTTGGAGTTGGGTTCCCATAGCACCATCGATGATGAGCGGACGCTTTTTTATAGTCTCTAATATTTGCTGTTTTATGGACATTGGATTTCTTTATGAGTTAATTGGTATTATTTTATCCAAAGAGAGCATAAAATAGGATGAGAGAATCCTTACATGTAAGGATGTTTAAGGTTTATGATAACAGTACCGCAAATTGAGAGTCGAGAAAAGTGTTACAAATGTTACAGACCAAAATCGAGCTGTATGTGCTACCATGTAAGGCCAGCTGAGACTAAAACAAAGTTTGTGATTTTGATGCATCCAAAAGAGTACAGAAAGATCAAAAACGGTACGGGGCATTTGACCCATCTTTCGCTGCCAAATTCTGAGTTACATGTAGGGATTAATTTTAGCGCACACAAAAGAGTCAATGAGCTCTTAAATGACGCACAAAACCTTTGTTATCTGCTTTATCCAGATCAAAATAGCATCGAGATTAACTCACATAAACTCTCCCTTGAGGGTAAAAATGTGGTGATTTTTATCATCGATTCTACTTGGGCTTGTGCAAAAAAGATGCTTCGAGAAAGTACAAATATCTCCTCTTTACAAAGCATCAGTTTTACCCATACAAAAACTTCGGAATTTGCTATCAAAGAGCAACCGGCTGAGTACTGTCTCTCAACTATCGAGTCCACACTTTGCGTACTTGAGCTGATGGATAAAAACGGTGATGAGATGATAGAAAAAAGTAGTCTTGAAGAGTTTTTACACCCTTTTAAAAAGATGATAGAGTTTCAGATAGAGTTTATGGATGAGTGTAAAAATCCTCGGTTTTAGTCTGCTACAACACAGTTTCTTCCACTTTCTTTAGCCTTATATAAAGCATCGTCGACTCTTTTTAAAAGTAAAGGGATAATATCATCTTTTTGATACTGAGTGACTCCAAAACTCATAGTAATAGGTAATATTTTTTTGTGCTTTTCAACTTCTTGACGCAGTTTTTCTGCGAGTTGCTGTGCTTCTTCTAATACTGTATAAGGAAGAATGATCATAAACTCTTCTCCGCCAGTTCTACAAAAAATATCGGTTTTTCTCAGGAAAGAGGATATAAGTTCAATGTACTCAATAAGCACATTGTCTCCTACGTCATGTCCATATTGGTCATTTACACGTTTGAAAAAGTCGATATCAAACATGATTAAAGAGAGAGAATATTCATAGCGTAGGATTCGAGGAAATTCTTCCTGTAATTTTTGGTCAAAAAAGCGACGATTATTTATACCGGTAAGTGCATCTTTTATGCTAAGGTCTAACAACTCTTTTTGATAGGTTTCCTCTTTTGTGATATCTGACAATACCATACTGAAGTGATGTTTTTCTACTGAAATAATTGCAGCGGTCACTGTAAAATAGTAGGTTTTATCTAGATAGATTATTTTAGCTTTATGTACTTTATCGAGGTTTTTTAAGACATATTCTACCCAATAGTCATCACCATGACTAGACTGTAGATAACCATCTTCCTTGATAAAAAGTTCACATATACATTGATAATCTTTTTTAAACTCTTCTAAACTTCTATAAGTAGGAAAATATCTAAAAAAAGCGTTATTCACGTAAAGCATTTTTGCTCCGTTGTTAATGATTACGATATTGTTTGATGAATCAAGAATATTTTTATAATATTTTTTCTGGTTTCTGTTTTTCACTAAGATGATTGTGCTGAAAACAAAAAGCAGTATGAGTCCAAAGAAGACAAAAAAAGCGATCATCTTAAAGCTGAAAAATTGAAGATCCAGCTTTGGAAGATCTGATATTTTGTCAAACATTATATAATATCCAAGAGTCTTTGAACGAGCATCTTTTAGTTCGTAAGAGACGATAATATAACCGTTTTCTATTTTGTATGAGTTGTTGAAATAGTTTTCTATCCCGTGTTTTTTGAGATATTCCCGTATCTCGAGTGGAGCGTCTAGGTTTGCAACATAATAGTCATCAATAAATAGTTTAGTAAAAGGGTAGAGGAGGTTTTTCTTGTACTCTTTTTTCAAGAGGACAACAGAGTCTATTTTGCCATCTTTAAGACTTTTAGAGATTGAGTTAAAATGGGTAATGACACCCAAACTGCCTATGAGCGTGTCATGATCAAAAATAGGAACAAGACTTTTTATAGAGAGGTCAAATTTTCCTGCACTTACGGTGTGAACCACCTTTTTTGTCAAAGTAATATCTTGTAAATCTTCTCTCTCTTCCATAAGAGTGTCACCCGTGAGTGGGCTCCAACTTCTATAAAGAGAATTTGCATCCTTGTCTACTATCTGAATCCAGACATTTTGATAGAGTGTTTCTTTTTGAAACATAGATATGAGATTTGAGTAATAATTATTAGGAATATTTTTTTGTTTAATGCGTTGTATAAGTGCTTTATCATTGGTAAGGCTGAGTGCTATTGCGAGTGTAGACTTTTGTTTTTGTTCGATTAAGTGTCCGAGATTGTCATGTATCTCTTTGGCTTGAGCCTTGTAAATAGCATCGAGCATCTCCTGCGTATGCTCACGAACATAGTCAGTATAGAGGTGAATGGCTTCTGTAAGAAGCACGGCTATTAAAAATACTGACAGATACAATTTATAATTTTTAAATATGGGAAAACCTCTATGAACTATTTTCATCTAAGTATACTACATACCTGGTATTCTTGGGATACGACCTAGTTTTGAAAGACGGCAATATTTTCCCCACCCTTTTTTGAGCCAGTGTCCAAAGATCGGCATCGGGATCATTCGTGCTTTTTTATCATCTCGGTAAATAAAAGCCGCACCATCACCGCTGTCCATAACACAGAGGATGTTCAGATGTTCTCTATAGCCTTTAAGTTTCCCTGATCCACTCTCTTTTACTTGGATATTGTGCGCCATATTTCGAGCCATAACTTCAGCGATATGTCCTTGTTTCGCTCTCCATTCAGGTCCCTCGATAGCTGCGATATCACCGACGGCATACACGCCTTCAAGGCCTGTGACTTCACAAAAATCATCTATCTCTATAAAACCTGCACCGTTTTGTGGAAGGTCTGAATTTTTTATCACATCATGACCATCACCCGCTGGAATAAACATCACAAAATCACTTACTAGTTTTGAATCATCTTCAAAAACAACGCCGTCGGTTTCAAAGGA
This sequence comes from Campylobacterales bacterium, assembly GCA_038205935.1. Taxonomy (GTDB): domain Bacteria; phylum Campylobacterota; class Campylobacteria; order Campylobacterales; family Sulfurimonadaceae; genus Hydrocurvibacter. The sequence continues at coordinate 68,101 of JBBRBK010000004.1, read as the reverse complement.
TTTTATCTTTTTACCAAAGTGTTTTGCGATGTTTGTACGTTTGAAAATCATGTCCATCATCTTGAGCGCTTGTTCACCCATTCTAGCCCCTGGTTTTTCCATTGGTGCGAAAAAAGTGAGTTCGAAATTTTCACGTATCCCTTTTTTTCTCAGCATATGGTGGACATTGAAAAGAAGTTCAAATCCTGGACCGCCGCGCACAGCTGAAGTGTCGTTTGGATTACCGCCAAAGCCAAAGGAAATTTTCCCGCTTCCCTTTGCCATAAGCGCATCAAGTTTTTCTTTGATAAGAAGAGATTGCATAGGATCGCCACAGATAGAAAGTGTGTTTTCAACACCTTTAGGTTTCATTTTTGAAGCACCCATAGCGATAACAAGATTGTCAAACCCTTCAAGAACTTTGCCGCTTTGAAGAGTGACACGTTTTGTTTTTGCCTCAATGCTAGTAACACCATCCACGAGTAGTGTAAAGCCATGAGCCGCTTGAAGCTTGCCAAGATCGATGCAGATATCTTCAAATTTACTCTCACCCGTTGGTATCCAAATAGATGTCGGATAGATATAAAAAAAGTCGCGATCACTCACCACTGTAACCTCATAGTTATTTTTTCTCAAGTAAATCGCAGATTCAATTCCAGCAAATCCTCCGCCTAAAACTAATACTTTTTTCATAACCTCTCCTTATGATATAATTCAAATATACTGTAATAATACAAAGAGTGACGTTAAAATTAGTTTAAATAAATAATAAATTCGTCATAAGAAAAGGATTAAAAATGAGAATACTTATATATGGATTAGGTGGAGTAGGCGGATATATCGCTGGATATTTGAGTCAAACAAACAATGAGATCGTTGGTGTGGCACGAGGTGAGCATTTAAGTGCGATTCAAAAAGAGGGTTTGCACGTAAAAGAAGATGACAAAGAGTTTACAGCAAATTTTATGGCTGTAGATGTAAGTGAACTTAGCGGTCATTTTGACTTAGTTTTGTTTTGTGTGAAGAGCTATGATTTAAAAGATGCAGCGCTTACATGTAAGCCTTTTTTAGATGAAAAGAGTATTGTTTTGAGTCTAAGCAACGGAGTGGAACATGGAGATGAACTTCGCTCTTTGCTAGATACAAAAGTGCTAGATGGCTGTATTTATATCCTTTCACACATCGAAAAAGCGGGTCACATAAGAAAGCTGGGGAATGTTTTTAATCTCATCTTTGCAGGCGAGGGCAGTGAAATTTTGGCATCTATTTTGGATGAAGCGAGATTGCGATACAAGATAGCCGAAGATATCCAAAGTGCCATTTGGAAGAAATATATTTTCATTTCCACTTTTGGAGTGTTGACCTCGTATTATGATATGTCCATAAAAGAGGTATATGAAAACCATTACGACGAAGCAAAAGAGTTGTTACAAGAAGTCACAGCCATCGCAAAAGCAAAAAATATGGAGCTAGAAGAGGAAATAGAAAAATCACTTCAGACCGCTTCAAAACTGCCACAAAGTGCATCGACTTCTATGCATAAAGATATAAAAGCGGGCAAAAAAGATGAGCTTCAAACGCTTTGCGGTTATCTTGTGAGAGAAGCAACATCCTTACATGTAAGCGCGCCGAAGGTACAAATATATTACAAGGAACTTTTAAAACGTCACCACTGACGTTACTCTTAGAAGCGGAGTTTAATATTTTGCGCTAAAAAGTAAAATATTTTATTTGAGTACAATCGACAAAAAGGATTTTCAATGGCGATAAATAAACTTGTTTTAGGCGGCGGATGTTTTTGGTGTGTGGAAGCGGTTTTTAGTAATGTCAAGGGTGTAATAAAAGCCTTGAGTGGTTACGCAGGAGGCGCTAGGAAAAATCCCTCTTATGAACAAGTATGTACAGGCGTAAGTGGACATGCGGAGGTAGTGGAGATTAGTTATGATGAAGAAGTCATTACTATGGATGAACTCTTGGATATTTTCTGGGCTATCCATGATCCGACAACACTAAACCGCCAAGGTGCAGACGCTGGAACGCAGTATCGCTCAGTCATTTACTATGAAGACGAAGCGCAAAAAGAGGCTATTTTAAACTCTATAAAAAAAGCTTCTGCAAGTTTTAGAGACAAGATAGTCACAGAAGTAAGTCCTCTTCCTGAGTTTTACGAGGCTGAGGCGTATCATCAAAATTATTTTGCACACAACCCAAATCAGGGGTATTGCAGCGTGGTTATTGCGCCAAAAATGCAAAAATTTATGACTTACTTTCCAGATAAGCTGGCGTAAGCGTTAAACTTTCTTTTGCTGCACGAGTGAAAGAATCATTGCCAAAGAAAATCCATCATTATCATAACCATCTTCATGACAGCTTTCACATTTGTCTCCAAGGGGGCAGATGTTTTGAGCAAGCAGTTCTTTTAGGGAATGAATATTGTTTTCTTTTACGAGCTTTATAACCTCGCCGGCAGTAACACCGTTACAGACACACACTTCTCTTTCTTTTTTTATCATCATAAAACCTTTTATTTTTTTAACTGTGCTAGAATTATAACACTATAGGTCAAGGAACACAGATGCAAAGAGTTTATGAAATGGTTATCGTCGGTGCTGGGCCTGCGGGGATCGCGGCTGCAGTTGAGAGTTATCTTTTAGGAATTAGAGATATTTTGATGCTTGAAAAAGATGACAATCATAATGCTACTATCCGAAAATATTACAAAGATAACAAACGTGTAGATAAAGACTGGAAAGGTCAAAAAGTCGAGCTTGATGGAAATCTCTATTTTCTTGATGGTACAAAAGAAACGACTTTGGACTTTTTTGATGAGGTCATTAAAACACATGGCATCGAGCTAAAAACTCACACAGAAGTAAGTAAGATTGTCAAAAATGGAGATCTTCTTGAGGTTCACCTTGCTGGAAATATGGTTATGGCAAAGTATGTGGTTGTTACCATTGGCAGAATGGGTAAACCAAATAAGCCTGATTATAAAATAGCTGCAGGCATTAAAAAAAGAGTCGGCTATACGCTTGATGATTGTAGTGAGGGTGAGAAGGTTCTCATTGTAGGCGGTGGAGACAGCGCTATCGAATATGCCGTTGATTTGAGTGCAAAAAATAAAGTTTCTATCTGTTATAGGCGAGGAACGTTTGGACGTGCGAATCCGACAAATCAAAGAGATATTGCAAATGCTGTTGCGCATCAAGAAGTACGAGCTATTTTAAATGTAAATATTTTAGGTCTTGAAGATGAAGATGGCAAAGTGAAAGTACTTTTTGATGAGATAGAACATGAAGTCTATGACAGAGTGATCTATGCTATCGGCGGAACAACTCCAAGCGCATTTTTGGCAAGTTCAGGCATCGAAGAAAAAGATGGAAAACCTGTGCATGATGACAACTATGAAACCGCGACTCAAGGACTTTTTGTAGCGGGGGATATTACGCAAGAATCAGGCGGATCGATAGCACTTGGACTTAACCACGGATATCAGATCGCATGTCACATAAACGCGCAAAAGGTTTAGTTTTTTAAAAGAGGCTCATCGGTGGAAGTTTCCATCGTAAAACCTCCCTCTTCGTCGGGGATCAAAAGTGAAAGACTGATACGGCAGTGTAAATACTGCGCTGTCGTTATTGGTGGAAGTTTTGTATCTTGAAATGCCGCAATTTTGGCATTGTAAATAATATCATCAATTAGCGGTTTAATGGCTTCATCTGACCCTGCTTCTCGCAGTTCATCTTCTACGCTCAGCGTTATCACAGACGCGATATTTTGTTCTAAAACAGGGTACTTTTCTAAAAGCTCTTCTCTTTTGATGATGCGTCTAGCTTCTATGACTTCTTCGATGGAGTCGCGCACGATTTGAAGCAGTGGGGATCTTGTCACGGGGCGACTCCTTTTTGAGCAATTTGTAAATTATATCAAATTATGTAGTTACTTTCTCTTTTACTTTGAGGTTTATAACCTTGATAATCAACATAACAAATAGAACTTGAAATAAAGCAGCAAGGATCAGGGCAAAATAGTTAAACTCATCTATCCCTTTTGAGGTGTATGCCAAAGTCGCCATCGCGATAAGAAGTGTCAGAGGCATAGAGTGACTAAGTCCCATAAGAATGGCATTTTTTACTCCAACTTCTTTGATAAACACAAGAGAACTTACCAAGCGCATCGCAATCATCACAAAGGCAATAATAAGCGCTTGAACGACTAACCCATTGATAAAAAGTGCTTCGAGATTGAATGTGCTTCCAATATGGATGAAAAAGATAGGAATCAAAAATCCAAAACCATAGCTTGAAAGCTTCTCTGGTAAGCCATTTTTATGTTCAAAAAAGGTTGGTATAAAGATACCCGCTAAAAATGCTCCAAAGGCAAGCTCAAGATGCAGATAAAGCATCACAGCAAGAAGGATAAAAAAGATTCCCATTGAGAGTCTGATATCCTGCTCTTTGTTGTCATCGTGAGGCATAAGCGCAACCGAGACTTCTGGAAACCACCAAAAAAGAAGTTGTAGTGAGCGAAACAGCACAACCATAAAGAGTAAAAATAGGATGAGTGCTAAGATGGTTTGAAACAGTCCAATCCCACCTCCAAACTCCAGAGTTGCTGAGACAAGAGTCAAGGCCGCAATACTTATGACCTCACCGATACCTCCGGCTGTCATAGAAAGCACAAGCCACGGCGTCTTTCCATACTCCTTTGCAAGTGTAGCGATAAGGCCAACGGAGATAAGAGGTAAAAGCACCATAAAGATTTTGCCGAAAGAAAAATAGAGCGAAAAAGCGAAAGCAAATCCATAGAGTAAAAGAAGATAGACCGAGATCATCTTCATAAGTTTTATTGGTGTTTTTAATACTTTCTTGAGATCAATCTCAGTTCCAGCAATAAACATAAGATATAAAAATCCAAATTTCGCGACAATATCAAAAAGATGCTGTTGATGGATAAAGCCGACATAACCCAAAAAAGCACCAAATATGATCTCGATGGGTGTTGTAGGAACTTTGAATATCTTTGCAAAAAATGGAGAGAAGATCACTATCAAGGAGACAGTGAGTATGAGTGTTACGTCATCAAGCATATTAGGCATTTGGTGAGTCGGCAATCTCTAAATCAAGTGAGCGAAGCATCTCCAGATCTCTATTTTTTTCTCTTCCCAAAGTTGTAAGATAGTTTCCTATAACGATGGAGTTTGCGCCAGCTTCAAAGATTTCATTTTGTCTTTCGCCAAACATCATCTCTCTTCCGCCTGCGACCATAATGCGGTCTGCGTCACATAAAACTTCGCGCGCGAGGCGGATAAGATCAAGTGCTTCATCCACGCTTAGTGCATTTGGTTTAAGCGGAAGAGCAGGATTATGGTGGTAAAAGTTGATCGGTACAGAGGTTGGGTTTAACTCTTTGAGAGAGTTTAACATACTGACGCGATCCTCCTGTGTTTCACCGAGCCCGAAGATTCCACCCGTGATAAGTACAAGTCCTGATTTGTTTACATTTTGACAAGTCTCAAAGCGTTCATCCCATGGATGCGTTGTACAGATTTCTGGGTAAAACGCACGAGATGTTTCAAGATTATGATTGTATGCTTTTACTCCAGCTTCTTTAAGAGCTAAAAGTTGCTCTAAAGATGCCGTGCCGTTACATGCGATGAGTCTAAGCTGTGGTACTTCACGGTTCACTTCTCGAGCAACGTTGCAGACAAACTTGAGCGTTTTATCATCAAGTCCTTTGTGTGCTGTGACTAGGCAAAAACCGAGTGCACCGCTTGCATACGCTTCTTTTGCTTCTTCGATTATCTTATCGACAGGTTTTTGGATATAGCGCTCGATGTCTGCTTTGTATTTTACACTTTGGGAGCAAAACTTGCAGTCCTCGTTACATGTACCACTGTTGATGTTACTGATGGCACATAAAAATATTTTTTTACTCATAAATTCCTCTCAAAAAAGAAGTGAGATTCGTTAAACTCATCTTCTTTTGGATCTTTACTAAAATAGCTTACTTTATAACTATTGTTTTCTACTTCAAGCATCGCAAACTCGGTAAGAGGCTTGTTTCTCGCACATGCCTCTCCGGGATTTAAAAAAAGTGTATTGTTTTTAAAGTCACATTCAAAGGTGTGTGTATGTCCAAAAATGATTACATCAGCATCTGGATTCATATAAAAAGGCAGGTGCATCAGTTTAAATCTGGTATTTGCAAGTTTAAAATAATAGGGTTCTTGAACAAGATTGTAGTTGTTGTGCAAACTTGCAAGATGCGCATCATTATTGCCATACACTGCCACATATTTCACGCCGCTATTCTTTAGTAATTCAAGAATTTCTGGTTCTACGATATCCCCCGCATGTATTAAAAACTCCGCACCATTTTTTATAAGATGCTTGATCGCTTTTTGCGCAAGCTTTGTTTTTTTATGCGTGTCGGAGAGAATACCTATTTTCATCTATGCCTGTTCTTCGCTCTCTCTTGGAGTTTTGTTTTTACACTTGATACACTCATAAATATCTTTGTTTCTATAAACACGTGCGGCTAAAACGCCACCACAGCCTTCTTCTTCGCATTTATGCGTTGATGGCTCAAACTTGGAAATGAACTTACATGTAGGGTAGCTTTCACATCCCCAAAATGCGCCTCTGCGTGATTGACGGAAAAGCAGTTTTCCTCCACACTCAGGACAAGGCACAGCCGATTCTTTTGTAGCCACAGCTTCGAGTGTTTTGGTGTTTTTACATTCAGGATAGCCGCTACAAGCTAAAAATTGTCCATTGCGTCCATTCTTTATGACCATATCGCTACCACATTTTTCACATTTCTCTTCAGTTGTTGGTGCGCCCTCAGTTACTGTGTTTTCTTCGCCTTCTACTTGTTCTGTGTATTTACATTTTGGAAAACCGCTACATGCGATAAAGTTTCCATAACGTCCAGAACGAAGAAGGAGTTCACTGCCACATTTTGGACAGCTTTTACCTGTAGGTTGAGCAAGTTTTGTACTGACAATATTCTCTTTTCCCGCTTCAATTTCTATCAAAAATGGAAAATAAAAATCTTGCAAAGTTTTTTGCCAATCTTTTTTTCCCTCGGCGATCTCATCGAGTTCCTCTTCCATATTTGCGGTAAAAGAAGCATCAACGATCTCTTTGAAGTTTTTCTCTAAGATTTCTGTGACGGTAAAAGCCATCTCTGTTGGGATAAGCTGTTTTTTCTCTACGTTTATATATGTTCTAACCGTCAAAGTCGAGATAGTTGGCGCATAAGTCGATGGACGTCCAATTCCCTCAGCTTCGAGTTTTTTGATGATAGACGCTTCATTGTAGCGAGCTGGAGGCTCAGTAAAGTGCTGAAGTGGACTTATGGATTTGATATCTATCGCTTCGCCCTCTTTAAGTGCTGGAAGTAATTTATCTTTGTCATCAGTTCCAAGGACTTTGTAAAAACCATCAAATAATAGCTTGCGTCCTGTGGCTCTATACTCAACATTATCACTTGCAAAAGTGATGCTTTGTTGCTCAAAAAGTGCATCGTTCATCTGACAAGCCATAAATCTTTCATAGATTAGTTTGTAGAGTTTTAGTTCATCAGCTTTAAGGTATTTTGTAGCGATCTCTGGAGTAAAAGAGAGCATCGTTGGGCGGATAGCTTCGTGGGCTTCTTGTGCGCCTTTTGATTTTTTATCGTAAGTTTTTGCCTCTTTTGGAAGGTATGCCTCACCAAATCTTCTGCTTATCTCTTCACGCACTGCGTCGACTGCTTCTTTTGCCATGTTGAGTGAATCGGTACGCATGTAAGTGATGACACCGCTTGTTCCATCAGGAGTTTTTACACCCTCATACAGTGTTTGCGCGATCATCATTGTTTTCTTAGGAGAATAGCCTAGTTTGCTTGAAGCCGTTTGTTGCAAAGTCGAAGTCATAAACGGTGGCGGTGTTGAAGTTTTACGCTGTTTTGTTTCAAGTGCTGCGACAATGAATTTCTCTTTTTGAACATTAGCTACGATCTTTTTCGCATCTTTTTCATTCGTGATAGAGAGCTTATCCATCTTCTCGCCAAAGTAAGAGGTGAGATTTGCTTCGATTTCAGGTTTGAAAAGTGTGTCGATTGTCCAGTATTCTTGAGGGATAAACGCTTTTATCTCACGTTCACGATCTACGATGATTTTTAATGTAGAAGACTGAACACGTCCTGCTGAAAGCCCTTTTTGTATCTTTGAACTAAGAAGAGGAGAGAGTTTATAACCCACGATACGGTCAAGCAAACGACGAGTCTGCTGTGCATTTACGCGATCCATGTCGATAGAACGCGCAGTTTCAAGCGCATGCGTGATAGCCGTTTTAGTGATCTCGTGAAACACGATCCGTGGAAGCGTTGCAGGATCTTTTTTGATAGCCTGAGCAATGTGCCAGCCTATAGCTTCTCCCTCGCGATCCTCATCGGTCGCGATATAGATAGTTTCTGCTTTTTTAGCCAACTCTTGTATCTCTTTGACGGTAGCACTGTTCTCTTTTGCTACGCTGTACGTTGGAATAAGCTCATTCTTTTCATCTACTGTGATTCCAAAGCGGGATTTTGGAAGATCTCTTATGTGACCTTTAGAGGCGATGACCTCATACCCTTTTCCTAAAAAGTTTTTAATTGTTCTTGCTTTGGCTGGTGATTCGACGATAATTAAATCCAAATTGTTTTCCTATATATGTAGTATGCTACTTTTGATTTCGAAAGTGTATCAAAAAAAAATTAAATAATTTGAAAAAAAAATTAAAGCTTTTAATTTAAAAGGCGATATAGTTAGTAACAGCAAGGACGCTGAAAATTATCAAGAGCTTAGAGCTCTTACCTAAAAGGATTTACAATGGGTTTCAGAATTAATACAAACGTGGCGGCATTGACTGCTCACAATAATGCGGTTATGAACAATAATCAGATAAATTCTTCATTAGCGAAATTGAGTTCAGGTCTTCGCATTAACACTGCTGCAGATGATGCTTCAGGTCTTACAATTGCGGATTCACTTCGCTCACAAGCTTCTTCTCTTGGTCAAGGTATCGCTAATGGTAATGATGCTATTGGTCTTCTTCAGACGGCTGATGGTGCACTAAGTGAGTACGGAAATATTTTAGATACTATCAAAACTAAAGCGGTACAAGCTGCTTCTGATGGTCAAAATTCAACTTCTCGTCAAGCAATTCAAAAAGATATTGACTCTCTTATGAAAGAGTTAAATACTATCGCTAAAACTACAAGTTTCAATGGTCAACAACTCCTTTCAGGTTCGTTTACAAACAAAGAGTTCCAGATGGGTGCAAATGCAAACCAGAGTGCAAAAGTTTCTATTGCTTCTGCTGAAACAAACAAAGTAGGTCTTACGACACGTACGACACTTGATCTTGCAAGCAAAACAGGTGGCGATGTTGCGCTTAACCTTACAAGTGCTACTACGGGTCAAAATATTCAGCTTCAAAAAGTAAGTATCCAAATGAACAATAATCCTGCCAATGGCATGGGTGCTCTTGCAGATGCGGTCAATCAAGTGAGTGGAGAAACAGGTATCACTGCAAAAGCAGTTGTTGGATCTCAAACTGGTATTATCCAAGCTGGTACGACAGGAAGTGATTTTGCGATCAATGGTATTAATATTGGTTCAGTGATCACAAAAGGTGGTGATTCAAGCGGGGCACTTATCTCTGCGATCAATACTCAAACAAGTCAAACAGGTGTATCTGCAGCAATGAATAGTGATGGTTCTATGAAGCTTACATCGACAGATGGTCGTGCGATCCAGGTTACTGGCAATACAGCAAGTGTTTTAGGTAAAACTGCAGGAGATCTTTCAACAGTTGGTCACTTAGATTTAGTTCAAAGTGGTGCAGCTAATTTTCAAGTTTCAAATGTAAGTGCTGGAGCTGTAGGTCTTACTTTGACTACAAGCGCCGATGTTACAACTAATGCTGACTCAACAATTGCGGCTGGATCTACATTGAAGTCTGGAAGTACATTAGCGGTAGGGAGTGTTGTTGGTGGAAATGCCACGATTGCTGCAACGACTCTTACTCAAGATGCTCTTGTAGCAAAAGGTTCTAGTGTTGCAAGTGGCTCTGTACTAAAAGAGGGTACAACAATAGGTGGGGACTTTGTTGTTACTACGTCGTTAGTTGCTAATGAGAATATGCTAGTAAAAGCAGGAAGTACTCTGGGTTCGGGTAGTATTTTGAAAGCCGGTACAGTTGTTACGACGGCATATACAGATGCTGCTTCAGATGTTCACAATGTGGGAGAGACGCTTACTATAGATTCAACAACGGCTGGTGCTCTTGTCTTGTCTCAAGATATGACAGTTACAAAAAATTCTACGATAAACTCTGCGGCTACATCTTTAGCAACATTAAAAGCTGGTAGTTTTTTAGGTAATGACCTTACGTCTCTTACGAAAGTAGTTACAACACAAGACATGACACTGAAGTCGGGAAGCACTTTGGGAGCAACTTCGATATTAACAGCAGGTAGTGTTACCGGGGCTGCTACTATAACGAGTGCTGATATGACGGTAACTAGTGATATGCTATTAAAATCAAGCTCGACAATTAAAGCAGCTTCTACTTTAGCAGCAGGCAGTACTTTGGGTGCAGCTACAACGACGAATACAGGTGCAACAGTATTGACTACTGACATGAGTGTCAAGAGTGGAAGTACACTTCAGTCAGGTAGTATACTTAAAGCTGGAACAACTGTCACACAGGATCTTGTTGCTGCTACATTCAATAGTGGTACTACGTATCAAGCTGGTGATGTTTTGAAAAAAGATGAAACAATCAAAGCTGGGCAGTCTATTGTTACGACAGCAGATATGACGATGACTGCTGGTTCAACTCTGGGTGATGGTTCTTCTTTGAAGGCAAATGATGGTAAATCAGGTACATTGGCAATGGGTACAACGACAAACTCTTCACTTTCAAATATTGATGTAACGACACTTGATGGTGCGATGAAAGCAATCGATACTGTAAGTGCGGCGATCACAAGCTTGGACAGTATCCGTGCAAATATTGGTTCTGCTCAAAACCAAGTAACGTCGACTATCAACAACATCTCTACAACACAAGTAAACTTGGCAGCTGCTGAATCTAGCATCCGTGACGTTGACTTTGCATCAGAGAGCGCAAACTTCTCTAAACACAACATCCTTGCACAATCAGGAAGTTATGCTATGAGTCAAGCGAATGCTGTACAACAAAACGTTCTAAGACTACTTCAGTAGTCTCAAACGTTTCTTTAGAAAACGTTCTACTTTTAAGCCAAGGAGTTTTTGCTCTTTGGCTTTTTTGCTTTACATGTAACCTTTTATAGTGTTGTAGTATGTAGAAGCTATCTTCTCAACCGCATCTAAAACAATCTTATCCATATATTTCACATGCTTCTTAGCATCTTGTAAATCTTTTATATTAAAGGTGTCAAAGATAAAACTTGACGTTATTTTAAAATATTCAAAAAATATCTCACCAAGATCTGATTTTTTCTCACTATTCATTTCACAGATTGTCTCCATAAATGGGACTATTTTTTGGAAAAGATAAGTATCGATCTCTGTTACATTGACCTTACGAAGCTTTTTACATTGGTTTAAAATATTTAAAGCCACTTGTAACTGTTTTTGCATATATTTTTTATCTTTATCACTGAATTGACATGAACTGATAGAAGAAAAAAAGAGACCGAGTTCTTCTTGAAACAGATTTTGCTCAAGTGTTTGTAGATCATTTGTATTGAACGCTTCTATAAAGAGAGGTGTGGTGTGCTCCAAATAGGCGCCATTGGAAAGATTATAAATATTGTGCGTGGCTTGTTTATAAATAGCTAAGGCGGCGGTGAATTGGGTAATAGAAAGTCTGTATGTTACTCTTGAAGGAACTGTCTCTAAAAAATTTCCTTTCACATAACAGATAGAGTTTGAAAATTGAACGTGTTCTTCATCTGAATTATGTGCAAACTCTTTATTATTAATATGTGAATCAATATGATCTTTCATACTTGTTGGATCAAGGGAAAGATCTAAACCTAGAAGATAGAGATTTTTAGCACCTAAAAGTAAAGGAAGAATTGCAGCATATTCTCCAATAGTTGGAAGTGCGAAGAAACCGTGATCAACTTTAAAATCTGTTGCTTCTTCAAAGAAAAAAACTTTTTTTGGATCAAATTGTTCGACGAGATCGTCATGAACACTCGAGCCGAAAACAATCAATGAGTTCTCAAAGCTTTGCATATTTATGCCATCAAGAAGTTTTGTACTAATTTGTTGAGGATCAATATGTATCACAATATTTGGTTGGATGTCATTTTCTAAAAGGTATTTACAAGAGGAAAGTACAGCAACGGTTATAAATTTTTCTTTATTATTTCGTACCCATGCTATGTTCTTTTGCAATGAAGGACCCGATGCCAAAATGAGAATAGGGCTCTCAGACAATAGAGTAGATAGATAGGTTTTTGAGATATTTAAAAAACATTTACCGTTAGCAACTTTTTTGGCTGCTTTAAATGATCGTGCCATATATCCTTGATATGGATATGATATATGATCTTGAGAAAGAGTGATACTTTCTAAGCTTTTAAGGTCATCTTGATAGTTTGTGCTAAAAGGTAAAAATTTTATATATAAATTATAATTCATGAAGTTATTTAAAAAAGCTAAGAAGGTTGTTTGCATATCAGCATAATTTTCAGCGATTGAAAAATAAGGTTTTGTATTTTTAAAGGCTTCGGCATAGTCAGTAATAAATAAAGAAGATCGAAAAAGTTCTAAGTCGTGTTCTAAAATAAAAGCAGCGTAAATAGAATATTGCTCAATAATCTTAGGAATATGAATGCCAAGTCCAGTGCCTAAGAAGATGAATTTATAGAGTTGTTTCATCTCAGAGTTATTTTTTTGTGCAACTTTTGAGTTATAGTGGATGATGTTTGCCGTCGCCCATAGTGAACTATGAAAGTTGTCAATCTGACCCATTTCTTCAAGTTCTTCTTCTTTTATAGAAAATCTTAATTGGGCTTCAAATACAGTATCTGTCCGCTTTAAATTTACACTATTGAGAAGTTCAATGGAATGTTTCTCGCTATCTATTCCGTAAAGCCAGTTATTTGTTTCAACTTCTTTGATATCAAAATATTTATCTGTTGTATATTCTAAAGAATAATGTTCTTGATATACACTTTGGTTAATGGCTGCTTCAAAGGTAGAAATTTTTTTAAAAAGAGAAGGATGATATTCTTGAAAATAATTCAAATTTTTTTGATATGTTTGTAAAGCTTGTTGTTCTATGTCATTCATTTTATGATCTCTTTTCCATTAAGAACCAAGTAAGATCTCCTTGTATAAACATAGGGTCCCTGTGATATATAAAACCAGAATCTACGAGCACTAAATCTGGATTCATCACCGCCACCGCCCAAAATGATTCTTGCTTAGTTTTGTATTTATGCATATTTATATCCACTAAGAAATTTATATAAAATTAGCAACAATCATTCCATCGCGAAAAAGTTATGAAATTGATTCCCAAGGTCTATCTTTACTAATAACAATTTGAAAATTGTATGGGAGTTGACCATGCTCTAAAATAACCTCTTTGGAGATATGATTTATAATAAAATCAGTTATCTCAAGTGGATTGATATAATACATAGAATCTTCTTTAAAATTTGTATATGTTGAAATGGCATTAAAAATTACTTTTTTATTTGAAAGCTTGTGGAGTTTTTTTACAAAGGCGTGCACCCATTCTAAATTTTGTCCGTAATTACTGTTAAAGAGGCCGCTTACAACAACGTAATCAAATGTTTCATTTATTTTATCATTTAAGATATCTATGACATGAAAAGAGTCTGCAACTCCGCTATATGTTTGTTTGGCAGACTTTATTAAGTCTTCATTAATATCATAACCTGTATATTTTCCTCTAAAGCCGCTAAAATTAAGAAATTTAAATAATCCACCATTTCCACAACCAACATCCAAAACAGAAACTTCACTGTCGTTGAGTATATGTTTATGTATCAGTTGATATCGATAAAGTGCCTTTTGTTCATCTCCCCAATGAACGGCACCAAAAGTATCCGCTCCAAATTTGTCTATAGATTTATTATATATCTCAAGGGCATTCTTATTTATTTCATTTAAATTCATTTTCAACTCCTAATTTAAATTGATTGATTTGTTTGTATAGAAAATAGTGATTTTGTAAAATTAAAGACAGGAACAATATTGCCCTTAAAACTAAGCTTAAATTTTGTAATGTTTAATAATTTTAAGTCTGTTGAAGCAGATGGTTTGCTATCAAAATCTAATGGACCAATCTCTAAAATATGACAACCAAGTTCTTTTAATTTTTTTATTCCTTGCCATATAAGGAAATGTGCAATATATCTATCGTTTTGTTCCTCAATGCTTCTGGAATTTGCTGCTGCTGAATAATAAGCAAAACCTTTATAGTAGTTAAAGAGTACTGCTCCCAAAGGGATTCCATTTTCATAAGCCAAAACTACAAATCCCATATTGTTTTTGATAGTATTGTCCATAATGGCGATTGCTTCATCACTTAGTTTGCGATTTCCTCTGTTAATGGCAAAAGAATAAAGAATAATCCAATCTGAAAATAAATGATCTTCATTGGATGTACTATCATAAAATTTTACATTTACCCGTTTCATTTCTTTTTTAATGGAGAGCCTAAGACTTTTTCTAAGGCCTGAAAAAATAGCATTTTCACTTAAGGTAAGTAATTTCAGTGAAGTGAAAGAGAGGTAAGAATTATAGTTTCTTAGTAAAAGCTCTTTAATAACGTCACTATTTGGTATATTTAATGATGGAGTAAGTCTAAAATTTATACTTTTATAATCTTTATTTTTTACTAAATCATCTAAAAAATCTAAAAAATCAGATGTAATATATACTTCACTAATTTCAACAAGGGATGTAAGCGATTGTCCAATTTCATTATTGATAATTAGAAAATAAAACTCTTTTTCTTTAAATATGAAACTTTCTAGATTGTAATTAAGATAACTCGCAATAAAAAGATTTCTCTCTTTTGTTTCAATAAAACTCAAATAAACTTCCTTTTTTTACTCTTGAAAACTTAAATACTTTCGTAATTTTAAAAGATGATTTGAAGGGAGAACAAACTTTTACTGTATAACAGCATAAGCGATATGAGGATCAAATTCAAATTTTTTTAACTCTAACTTGTTGAAACTTTTAAAATACTCTAGTGCAGCGATTGTTTCACCTTTCCAAGCTTCATTGTTCACCTCATCAAAAGCTATAATACTACCCTTTGGCATTCTTTCAACAAAGTTTTCTAGAGCAACTTTTGTAGGCTGATATAAATCAAAATCTAAGTATAAAAGACTAATAATTAAGTGTTTATTATCCTGAACATATTTTGGGATTGTAATTGTTGCATCACCTTTTACGAGCTCAACTTTACTTATATTATTTAAGTATCTACTATTATCATAGTCTTGGATACATTCCAATAATTCTTCGTAAATAGCATCATGTGATTTGAACTTTCCTGTTTCTAGATTACTATGTGGCACGGATTCTAAGTCTTCACTTGTTAAATTTGGAAACCCTTCAAAAGTATCAAAGCCTATAATTTTTCTTTTTGTCGCATACGGCTCCATTATAGCTGATAATTTAGCCCAACCCATTAATCCTCCACCAAAATGTACACCACATTCAACAATAGAACCTTTTGTATTTTTAATCATTTTAAATAATTCATATTTTGCCATAAATCTTGATATTGCTTGCCTCGGAACATACTTTTCAAAATTCACTAATTTGAGATCGTAATCATAACTATATTTTTCAATCAAATTCATCGTTCTTTCCTATCCTTTTTAATGTAATAATATAAACATACTGATTAACTTTATTATAAATGTAATCCATTCCTGATGAGATTAAGTTGATAATTTAAGTGATTGTAACAAAATATTAACTAATTTCTTCTTTATTTTCCCAAACTTTAACAAACGCAGAAACAACATCGTCCATATCGGTTTCATTCATTCCCGGACGCATTAGTTCATGAGTGATAAGCGTGTCGTAGTGCAGTTTTTCGCACACTGGACAATCTCCTTTTTTATACCCTCTATCGCTTAAGGAAAAAGGGTACTCGCCAAAACAGATTTTTTCTTGATAAAGAGGCTGGAGATAAAGAGGTTTCACATAGCCATAACCAAGCAACACGGCACTCTCATCACGCATAACCGTTGGTGGAAGTTCTGCTTTTACAGCGTCTATAAATTGATTTCTATGTATGCTGGTGGCATCTTTATTAAATAAAATAGGATGAACGTAGTAAACATGTGTACCATTTTCTCTTACTGGTGGAATAATCAAAAATGGAAGCTCTCTTAGTTTGTCTTCTAAATACTTAACATTTTTGATTCTTTGTTCTACTAAATCTTTGAGTTTAGTGAGTTGCACTCTTGCTATCGCTGCTTCTATCTCGGTCATGCGATAGTTAAAGCCGAGCATATTGTGAAGTTCACTTTTATCTTTGTATCCTTTCACACTTAGTACAGCTTCTGCATGATTGCGGATAAGTTGGATTTTAAATGCCAAATCATCATCATCTGTTACAACTATGCCACCTTCGCCACTATGGATGTGTTTATGGTAGTTGAGTGAAAAAACTCCGACATCACCAAGCGTACCGGCAAATTTACCATCATATTTGGCATAAGGTGCTTGCGCTGCGTCTTCTATGATTTTAAGATTGTGTTTTGTAGCAATCTCTTTGAGTGCTTTAAAATCACTTGGCTGGCCAAATATATCTACTGTCATGATGGCTTTTGTTTTGTCTGTAATAAGGCTTTCTACTGATTGAGGATCAAGACAAAAAAACTCCTCCTCGACGTCTGCAAAGACAGGAATTCCTCCATAGAGTAGAATGGCAGAAGCAGTAGCGCTCATAGTGTATGGAGAGACGATAACCTCATCTCCAGGATGGATACCAATAGCACCGACGGCTGCATAGAGCCCAGATGTGGCAGAGTTAACACTTATTGCATGTTTGACACCAAAAAAATTAGCCCATTCACTTTCTAGAGCTTTAACTTCAGTCCCACCATAAAAATCATCATGCCATGAACCGATATAAGTTGAGAGTTTCCCACTTCTAAGAACTCTTAAAACAGCTTCCTCCTCCTCTATGCCAATTGTATTGTAAGCTGGAAAAGGCTCTTCTCTGAGTTTTTTCCCACCGTTTATTGCGAGTTTCATAATTGTCCTTGTATAATAAATTTTTTTGAAAGAATTGGCAATAGTTCTTGCTTGTTATGTATGATATATTGGTTATCTAGATATGTTTGTATCTCTTGATTTGAACCGATTTGTATACTGTATGTTGGTTTTTGAAAAATAATTGCATCTTTAAACACTGAAGAACTGATACCAAAAATCATCTTACTGTAGTAGACAAGTTCTTGGATGCTGCAATCAAGTTGCATAATATTTAAGTGACCGTATTGGGTTAATAATTGATCATATTTATTGATCTCTTCAGCTGGATGTTTTTTTAAAATTATAGGGACATTTAAGAGAAGTTCGTTTATAGAGTCAAAAACATTTCTCAAAAAGTCAAATTCATCAAAACCAAATTTATCTCCATAGAGATCAGATATGTATTCCGTCAGTATAAGTAGGTATTGTCCATTATATTTTTTAATGGTGTTGTTATTTAAGTTAGGTGGATTGTCTTTGAATCTGTTTTGTATATATTCATCATAGATATTGTGTCTGTATATGAGTTTATCGTTTAAATAATCAATTTTTGATCTGAAATTTTCTTGGTCAATCCAAATTTCATTGGGAAGATGCTCTTGATCCAATATAGAATCATTGAGCAAAAATCTCATTTCAAAATTAGAAGTGTTGTCTAAAATTGTGATGATCTTTTTTACATTTTCTTTTTTTGCTGCGACAATCATTTCCATTTCATAAGTGGAATGCTTTCCTGATGTACCTGTTACGATTGTATCTGTAGGTAGAAATTTGAAAGGTTCATCTGAAAGATAAGAGGGAAGGTTTTCTTTCCATATATTGACAGCAGGCCCTTTGGGAAAAGCTTGTATTATAGTATATACATTTTTATAGAGATATGCATAAGCAAGTGTTACATTCGCACTTCCTGCATCATGTGCAAAACATAAGAGTCTATTTGACTTCATAATTGAGATACAACTTGTTTTTTTGTAAATATGGAATTAAAGAAAATTTTATTTGCTATTTCATCATAATAGGACGATATATTGCTGTCGTCATACTCAAGAATGGAATAAGCTTTATCGTAAAGATGTGACATTGGAAATGCACTGTCCATTCTATCAATAAATTGTGCTTGATCAGAAAAAATTGAGTACTGCGGGAAGTTTTTATCTGCGACAATATTATAGTATTCTATTGTCCCTTTTGAATTTGTATATTTGATCATACTTTCTTTAGTATAGATATTGAGTTCTATCAAATTGTAATTTGTATGTTGGTGACTTATAAAATACAGTGGAATTATTCTTGAATCGATTTCTATTTCTATGAATAGATCATAGTTGAAATCAGATTGATCAAATCCTGGGGATGATCCAAGTATTGTTGATGAAATTATCTTAGGATTATTGTAGAGATAATTTACTAAATCAATCATATGAGAGCCATTATTTTTCAAGCCCTTGCAATAGTGTATCAATATTTTTTCTGTTTGAAAAAGTTGAAGATTTTTTTTAAGATTCTGTATTGCTTTGTCAAATCTTCTTAAATAATTTATGAGCAATTTGTCCTGAATGTTGTTTGGGATGTTGTCATACTCATTATCAGTAGAAAAGAGAGGCTTCTCCATTATAAACATTTTAATATTTGTATTCTTTGAAAACTCATTTAAGATATTAAAATGGGTTACGGTAGGAGTCGCAATAATTAAAATATCAATATCATCTTTGTAGATAATATCAGTATGTTGACTAAAGTATTGAACATTTGGAAAAAAAGATTTAACTTTATCTAAGTTACTATCATTTGTATCAATAATATAGAGAAGACTAAAATGTTCATGTCGGTATATGGATTTTACATGCGAGAGAGATTTTGTTTTGTCACCTTTGTTATCGTCATAGAGCAAGCCAATGTTGCCGATACCAATGAGTGCAACATTGTACATTAAGCCAGCCCTTTTCTATGAATATTTTGATTTTCAGATACAAGAGATGGATTGTTTTTTGCAAAAGATACAATATCTTTTAAAGAAAAATCAAATGTATCAAAGTTGTCACAAACATTAGTAATAACTTTTAAATCTTCTATTGTATCCAATGTTACTGATAGCCAAGGAGCAGTTTCATCTTCTGACGACTCAACATCAAAACATTTATAAAGACCACTTGTATAAAGGTAAGGAGAGACATGCTCCATGTCTTGATATTCTAAATTTCTGTTTATTGAAACACTTTGTAAGGTTTTCAATGAAAAAATTGCTATCCCCATACCTAAAGGATAATTAGAACTGGTGCGCACATAATCGTAATCATTATTTAAATATATTGATAAACATTTATCAATAACTGCATAGTCTATTAATGGACAATCTCCTGTTAATTCAATTATAATATCAGTGTTGTAATGTATATGAGCGTTTAAAATTCTTTCGTAAACATTGTGTTCACTTCCCCTGAAGTAGCTTATGCCATTTTTTTGACACCAAGAAACAATCACATCATCTTCTTTATTTGTGGTTGTTGCAACTATGATGTTATCAATATTTTTAGCTTTTTTGATTCGATGTATCATTATTTCCAAAGAGGGAAGTCCTTTGATTGGCTTTAATACTTTACCTGGAAGCCTCGATGATGTCATTCTCACTTCAATTGATATGTTTATGGTCATTCATTATTTCCTTATATAAAGTCTTAGTTGAGAATGAAAATTATCTTCTGTCTTGAAACCAAAAATAGAACCATCAGTAGCTAAAAGTTTATAATTTGGAAAAAAATTATCATATGAAGAGCCTAAAATAGGTTCATCAACTCCATAGATTGTATTTTCATCTTTTCTCTTTTTTCCCTCTTCTATGTTTCGCAGTAAAATATATTGTGGATTGAGTTTGATAATGTAATTTGCGTAGTTCTGTACTACTTCTGGCTCCATCTCTTGAAACGAGATAAAGTTTACAAACAAATCAATTTTACCCCTTAGTTTTGGTACTTGCCATGAAGCGATATTGAGTGCTTTGTACTCTTGTTTGAGTACGTCAATATCTAGTAATTCTCTTTCTTTTAAATCACTATAAGTTGCAACTTCATCTCCAAATAACTCTTTTAGATAGTAAGAGGATACGAATGATACAGGAGGAATATCGGCATTAATATAAAAATAGTCATGTCTCTCATCACCTAAAAGTATCTCACCTAAAGTTCCAAAACCGCCACCAATTTCCATCACTGTTTTTATCTTTGGAGACTCGATATGTTGTTTTAAAAAACTAAGTCCTAAGAGATAGTTCAAAAATGAGCGTGAAAAGTTACGTCCATCAAAATTATAGTGCTCTATAGGGTTCCCAATGTTACTTTCTGTCACTTTATCGGTATACGGGGCATAATCTCTATTTGAGGCTTGTAAAACTCTATAATCACTCCATGCTTGTATTTGTCCAGAAATTAATAGTTCTAGCTTTATATTTGATTTTATATCTGATGTCACCTTAAGCAGTTCATTTTTTGTTTTTTTAAAAAGAGTTTTATCTTTTACGTATTCAAAATAGGAGTATATTGGTGCAAACATACTATAAGCAGAAACTAAACTTCTAAAGTTAGTAATTCCATTGTTATTTATATCTTCTATAATAAGTTTTGAAGCCTCTTGCCAAAAACTAGTTGGTCTGTACAGTTCCTCTTGCTTATCCATATCATCGAGCATACATAGTAACTCTTCTTGTTGTCTTTTTTTCATTCTTTTATATCTCCCCATGTAAGTGGATTTGCAAACTCTAAATTTTTTGAGGCTTTTTTACCTAAAACATCGTTTAAATATTTTGGATGTAATCCATGTGAGGGTCTTACGCTTTTGATATTCTCAGTGCTGAAGATCTCACCTTTTTTGATATCTTGACTCGCATAGAGACTTCTTGAAAACTGTCTGCTTTTTTGCTTGTTTTCACTCATGGAATAATCTACTTTGCCAAGAAGTTTTTCAGTATCTCTTATAGCTTTTACCATAGCAGCAAACTCTTGTTTGTCCATAGAAAATTCAGCGTCAGCTCCGCCGATGGAACGATCTAAAATAAAGTGTTTTTCTATTACTTTTGCTCCAAGTGCAACTGCTGCTATAGGCGCAGTACTTCCGAGTGTATGGTCTGAAAAGCCGGAGATTACTCCAAAAGTTTGAGCCAAGTTTGGAATGGTCAGGAGATTTGCATCTTCAAGTGCTGCCGGGTATGCTGAGGTGCATTTTAAAAGGACTATATTATTATTGCCAACATCTCGGCAAATATTTACGGCATCTTGAATCTCATCAATAGTCGCTATGCCTGTGCTAATGATGATAGGCTTCATCATTGAAGCAGTATATCTTATGAGTTCATAATCTGTTATCTCAAATGAAGCAATTTTATAAGCTGATTGGCTAAATTGCTCTAAGAAATCAACTGCACTTTTGTCAAAAGGAGTTGAAAATATATCAATGCCAATAGCTCGTGCGTAATCAAATAACTCTTTATGCCACTCCCATGGAGTATGCGCTTTTGTATAGAGTTCATAGAGGCTCTCTCCATCCCAAAGTGTTCCACCCTTAACTATAAAATCATCTTTTTTTGAGTTAAGTGTGAGTGTATCTGCTGTATAGGTTTGGAGTTTTATTGCATTTGCTCCAATCTCTTTTACAGCTTTAATTGTTTCGAGTGCAGTTTGAAGTGAACCATTATGATTCGCACTCATTTCTGCTATGATATAGGTACCATCTTCTTCTAAATCAAAATTACCTATTTTCATAGTATCTCGTCTAATGTAGCATAGATAACAACTTGTCGAGAAAGTCCTATTTTGGCACTTATTTCATAAAAATTAATATATTTGTCTACTCCTTGATTAAAGAGAAAATTATCTACTTCAATTCTTGATTTGTGTGCAAATTTGCCTTTATCTCTATCTTGTGCATAATTTGATGATTCGTTGCTCAAAAAGAGTTCAATAGGAAACTCTCCCATTGTGAGTGTTACTTTATATCCCACAGAGAGAAGAAGATTTGATAATGAATCAAAAGTAAAATAGTGTAAGTGTTCTGGTGGACAAAGCCAAGTATTAGAAGTATAATTTTTCTCCATTAAAAATTCCTGAAAATTTGAGTAGTCATTGGGAACAGAAATTCTAAGGAGTGAATTTTTTGCTAAAAGCATTTTAAGTTGTTCTAATAACTCCTCAGGATTCAGAACATGTTCGAGAACATTCGAGAGATTAATAAAATCAAATTTGCTATTTTGCGCTATTAAACTTTCCAATGAGTTGTATATATCCCCTTTAATGAGCGTAGGTAGTAAATCTGGATTATGATGTTTTATTCCATAATCTGAATAATCTAATGTTGTCACATTCCAATGATGAGAAAAAAAATAGTGAGAAAAAAAACCTTCTCCAGCACCAACTTCTAAGAGAGTTTTATTTTTTGTTTCAATGAAATCATGATAGATTTTATCTGCTACTTTTGCTCTATTTTCAAAGTATTTCAACTCATCTTTTGAATAACTATTTGAGTATTGTATCGACTCATTTTGATAATATTTTTCTGAGTAATAAGTTTCTAACTCTTGTTGTGTGGGAAGTTCTTTTACACTAAAAAAACCATTTTTATTTTTAATTACTTTTTCCATTGTTTCATTCTTCCTTAAAAAATTTATATTGATATCCCAAAATGGCAGTTCCAACTAAATCGACATGAATTTGCTGACTCTTCAATAGTACTATATTCAAAGTGTCTTCAATCCACCATAAGAGGTCATGAAAGCCAAAATGATTTCTTATATAAACAGTGCTTGAAATTCTTGGATTAATTTCAAAAATGTAAAATTTATTATCCACCTTTCTGCTTTGAATATTTATACTTCCATGAAGATTGAAGGATACAGCTATCTTTTTGGCATGATCTTTGAGCATTTTATCATTTGATATGGTTGCAAAAGAGGTCATTCCCGCAGATAATTTCCTTTGAAAACTTATAACCTCCAATTTCTGATCTGAACGATAGACGGTTGTGGTATATTCTTCATCAACAGATCCTATATTTTTTTGGATTATGTAATCATTATGATTATTGATGGAACACTTCAAATAATCAAGTTGATTTTGCTCTTTAAGAAAATAGATATCTTTTGTTTGTACAGAAGAGATAGCTTTTAAGACTAAAGGAAAGCTTATTTGATTTTTGAATGAACTAAGTAAATACGTTTGTGGAGTATCAACCAAAAGCTTATTTAGGGCGCTACTTGTTTCAAGTTTATTTAAAAATGTGTTAATTGTATTTTCACTATTGATTATTAATTTAATATTTAAATCATCAAATATATTTCTATTTTTGTTAAACCATAGTATTTCTTTTTCTGATACAGGAATGATTATCTCAATAGAATGGTCTTTTACAATCTTTAATATCTGATTTAGATAGTTTGAGTTTTCGCACGCATCGACTTTATAGAATTTCTTTACTTTGTTAATATTGAAAACCTTTTCGTTTATATCAGTACCAAAAATATTAAACCTTTTGTTTTGTTCATATAGTATATTAGCAATATTTGCGCCTATATCACCACCGATCGCGGTGATTAAAATATTAATTTGCTTCATTTTTGACTCTTTTTAAGACATCAGACAAATATTGTTTGTCATTTAGCTCGATAATTTTTTTTTGCAATCCATTCTGATTGTATGTATATCTGATGTTTTCAATTTTTTTATCTTTTAAATCTATTATTGAAAAGGATGCTTGATTAAAATCTCTTGGCTGACCAATAGAACCTGGATTGATTATTAGTGTATCTTTTATGGTTCTATTCATTGGATAGTGAGTATGTCCTAAAAAAATAAAAGGGGTACTGCTTGGAAAATCTATAACTGTATCTGGATAAATATATTCTTCAGTGTAATTATTTGGTGAACCATGATATGCTTCATAGTAATTGTTTTTCTCATATTCTAATAAATTGTCAAAGAAGATTTTACTTTGTTGTGTTAGGGATTTAGATAACAGTGAGTAAGATTTTCCATATTTTTGATCAAGCTTTTTTAATTTATCTATATCATTTAAAGAATTGATAAAATACTCATCATGATTGCCTTTGATTGATATTAAATTATCTAAACTATTAAGTAGTTCTATAGATTCATTTTGATAATAATAATATCCAGCCATATCGCCTAAGAATAAGTATTGATCAGGTTTAAGACTTTCCATAATTCTTAAACCTTTTTCAAGAGAAGCAACATTGCCATGAATGTCTGCAAAGACCGCAACTGTCATTTTATGCTCTCCTTATAAGTATTTGCTTGATGTATACATGAAGTCTGTTTTTTTTAAATGCTTTTAGGACAAAATATTTTTTATTATCAAGATATTTGTACATATCATCTTGATTTTCAGCAGTTTTAATAGCAAGAAAAGGAAGTTCCATAAAATATGCTTCGTTTGCTGTGACACTTGGAGTAATGATTGCAAAGTCAGATTTTCTCATATGTTTTGCCACTCTGTCCGAGTTTACATGTAACTTTATCCATTCTTTATTTTTACAATAGTTTTTTAACTTATTTAGATTCTTATTTGCTGTTGTGGTTACAAGATTGACTTTTATGTTTTCAAATTTTTTCAATACTTTTAAAATTTTGATATTAAGATTTGCTGTATCTGCTCCGCCCATTGCTAAAAAAACAGCGATATCAGAGTTTTCTTTTTTTGATTTTCTTTTTTTGATTTTCTTTTTTTCTTTGTAAAACTCATCTCTTAATAGTGTGTATTTTGCTCCACACCTAAGTTCGCATTCTTTTGGAACTAAGTTTTTATATCGTTTTTTGTCCGCACTGATGTTGTGGTTTAGAAGTATATCGCATGCATGTTTTTCATACGTATCATCAAACGCCAAAATCTTAACATGTGAACTTTCTTTTATGTAACTTTCAAATTCGTAGCCGATACCATAATGATCTATTACTAAAAGCTCTACACCCTCGGGGCACTCCGCATGTAAGGAGTTTAAAATAGGTAAAAGCTCTTCTTTTTGATTTGAATTAAGAGGAATGATCTTATACCCTGCATCTATAATTTTGTAGTTTATATTATCCTCTAAGTTTTGAGTGGCAAAAATTACATTGGCATCTGGATATTCTTTGCTTAGTTGAGAGGCCAACACTAAGTCTCTCATAATATGGCCGGTACCAATAGTGCTAGATGAATCTGCTCTAAATAAAATATTCATGATTGCTTTGATCTTTGTATCGCTTCATACATAAACTCAGCCCTCTGCCAATCTTCCAAAGTGTCGATATCCTGAACCAAATATCGGGGTAGGATGATAGGTATACTATCTTTTCCAAACATAATCTCTTTTGAATTTTCATGGAGCTTTGTCCAGTAAAATTGACCCGCATCTTGATAAGCTTCTTCTAAATCTTGGCTTCTTGTTAAGTAATGCTCTGGTGTGAACATCTCACATCTTCCATCTTTTGTGAGCTTAAAAGTTCTTTGAATTGGAAAGGGCATGGAAGTGGCACTAAATACATTTACGGCATCACTATTTTTTAGTTTTTCATACCCTTCAATGAGGTATTTGGATTGAAGAAGAGGTGCTGTGGCGTAGAGGGTACATAAGTAGTCGTAAGTCTCGCCTTTTTCTTTGAGATAATTCAGGGCATGATCGATGACATCTTTTGTAACAGTAAAATCATCACTCAACTCTTTTGGTCGTAAAAATGGTACTTGTGCACCATATTTTCTTGCAACTTCTGCTATCTCTTCATCATCGGTTGAAACGAGTACTTTATCAAAAAGTTTGGATTCAAGAGCAACTTCTATGGAGTAAGCGATAAGTGGTTTTCCAAAAAACTCTTTGATATTTTTTCTAGGGATTCTTTTACTTCCACCACGCGCTGGAATAATACAAATACTACTCATCTTTTCACCATCTTTTTAAAAATTCAATCGTATGTTAACATAGAGTATAATTATAGCTACATATAGTCTAATATAGGATAATCAAATGGACAGAAGAGAGCGTAAAAATATACGAAGCGGCATACGTGTGGCTATAGTTTTAAAGCAAGACCAAGACACGGGAAAATTAACAGACGGTGTGGTTCGCGATATTTTGACAAATTCCACTTTTCATCCTCACGGCATTAAAGTGCGTCTTATGAGCAAAGAGGTCGGTCGCGTTGCTGAGATATACGGTTAGATGAGGCTCTTTATCGACGGAGATGCCTTTCCAAATCTCTTAAAACCCATTGTGCTACGAAGTATTGAAAGACTCGCTTTAGAGACTTTTGTGGTGGCAAATAAGAAGATAAATATTGGAGATTCTGGATTTGTGAGCTATCTTATTGTGGAGCAGGGCGCAGATGAAGCTGACCACAGAATAGTGGAAATGGTGGAGATTGGGGATTTGGTGATTACAGCCGATATCCCTCTAGCAGACCGCGTGATAGCGAAAAATGCTCACGCCATTGACCATCGTGGCGAGCTTTACAGCGTGGATAATATAAAACAATATCTTGCGATGAGGAATCTAATGGAGTCGATCCGTGAGAGTGGAGAGATGACAAGAGGACCAAAGCCATTTAGTCAAAAAGATGCCCACGAGTTTGCAAATCAGCTGAATGCATTTTTAGCCAAATGGCTTAAAAACTAAAAACTACACCCTCGATAACTATACTTTTCTATCACTTCCAAAAAGGTATCTGCCACAAACTTAGCATCTTCCATGCTCATCTCTTGGTGGCAGGGGATGGAGAGTTCTGAACGGTAAAAATCATCGCTTACATGCGTAGTGCCCTTTGGGTATAAGCGCGTCTCTCCGAATTTTTCTATGTAATAACTGTTCTGATAGATGGGTTTATAATGTACTTGTACACCTAAACCACGCTCTTGAAGTTCTGTAAAAATATCCTCTTTTGGGCATTGTAAAGCAGGGCTTAAAATGATGGGATAGAGATGTCTTGATGACGTTGTATTAGCTTCGAGTTTGACGGTTGAAAAGAGTTTATTCCCTTGAAATCTTTCATCATAATAACGCGTAATCTCATCTCTTACATGTAGGAACTTATCCAGACGCCCCAGCTGGCTTCTTCCAAGTGCTGCGGCAAATTCTGTGAGACGAAAGTTGTGCCCGAGCATCACCATATCTGAGTTCCAAAGCTGTTTTTTTACCATTCCATGTGAGCGAAAGAGTCGAAGACGTTTGGCAAACTCTGCATTGTCGGTTACGACACATCCACCTTCTCCGGTAGTAAGTGGTTTGATGGCATGAAAACTAAAGATGGTCATATCTGCGAAGGTGCCGATTTTTTTTCCATCGATGGAACTTCCAAAAGCATGGGAAGAATCTTGGATGACAAGCAGATTATGTTTCTTTGCGATCTCTTTGATCTTTTTTATTTCTACGGGTTTACCCGCAAAATCAACGGGAACAATCGCTTTAGTGCGCGGAGTGATAAGACGTTCGATAAAGCGTTCATCGATGTTGCCATCTAGCTTCACGTCGCACCAGACGGGCTTTGCTCCAAGTGCTATAAACATATTAGAAGTCGCTACAAAGCTGATTGGCGTGGTGATAATCTCATCGTCTGGCTTGATATCACTTACGGTGTAAGCACCTAAAAGTGCAGAGGTTGCGGAGTTAAAAGTGATGGCATATTTGCAGCCGATATATTCACAGATTGCCTCTTCAAAGAGTTCGACCTCTTTACCTTGAGTAAGATGAGAACTTTGCAGAACTCGAACAACTTCGTCTATATCTTCTTGGGATATGCTTTGGCGTGAGTAGGGGATCATTTTTCTTCGTTGTGCGTGAGTTCTAATTTAGCAAGAAGTTCATTATCTGTAAGCCAAATATCATTGTTTTTTGAGTTGTACTCAAATCCAGCCTCTACATACTTACCCTTTTCTCCTATACCGTTTGTCGTGTAGTCGATGGGTAAGCTAAATGTAATACTTGGTTTGATAACAAAATGATCATGAAATTCTAAAGTCAGATGTGAATCGTCAAGTGGACACATGATTTCATGAAGTTTTTCGCCCGGTCTGATACCAATGACTTTTATGGTGAGATCTGGTGCTATCGCCCTTGCCATATCTGTCATTTTCATTGATGGGATTTTAGGTATAAAAATCTCGCCACCCTGCATTCTTTTAAAATTTTTAAGAACAAAATCAACTCCTTCTTGCAGAGTTATCCAAAATCTGGTCATATTTGGTTCAGTAATAGGTAATTCTGTGGCACCCTCTGCGATGAGTTTTTGAAAATATGGTATGACAGAGCCACGAGAGCCTAAAACATTGCCATATCTAACAACACTAAATTCTATCTCCTGAGTTCCTGTAAGATTATTTGCAGCTACAAATAGTTTGTCTGAGAGAAGTTTGGAAGCTCCATAGAGATTTGCCGGGGAAGCTGCCTTGTCCGTTGAGAGAGCGATAATCTTTTTGACATTATTTTCTAAACACGCATCTATAACATTTTGAGCACCCATAACGTTTGTTTTGATACACTCCATAGGATTGTATTCGGCAATGGGTACATGTTTGAGTGCTGCAGCATGGACAACGTAATCCACTCCACGCATCGCTTTTTGTAAACGTGGTAAGTCTCTTATATCACCGATAAAGTATCGCATACAAGTGTCATTATATTTTTGAGCCATTTCATACTGCTTCAGTTCATCACGCGAATAAATTATGATTTTATGCGGTTTGTAAAGCTGTAGAATAGTTTTGACAAACTGCTTTCCGAAGCTTCCTGTTCCACCTGTAATGAGAATGGTTTTTTGATTAAACATGGGATATAGCCTAATTTATTGTTTATTGCATTATATCAAGTTTTGGAGCGGCATCTATACTTGTTGACTCCATGTAGCGAATCGAGTCTTTGACTTTTTTCATGGCGATGGCTGTTTCATCTTTAAGATTGTGCAGAAGCTCCTCTGCTTGCTTGAAAAGATAAAAAGCTTCCTGCATCTCGTCGAGCGCTTCAAATTGTGGCATTTGGGGGATCAACTTATCTATCTTTTGTATATCTTTTGTGATAATGGCAACTTTAAACTCACCCAGCCACATTCGTCACATCTCTCCACGCTTCAAGAAGTCCTCTTATAACGCTATTAACTTCATCGAGATGATCAGCATTATTTTGCATATTTGCCTTGATTAGTAGAGTAAGTTGATAAGTGTAAAGACCATGCAAATACTTTGCAGCTTTTTCACCATTTTGAACATCTAAAATATTCAGTAGTTCTATAAATATTGCATTTGAACGATTGATCCAGTACGTACGTTTCTCTATATTGTTGTCTTTGATAGCTCGTTTTGCCTGCGTATTAAAGCGGAGAATACCTTCATAGAGCATCTCAATGAGTTTTTGAGGAGATTCTATCTCGAAATTGTTCTGCGTGTATGTGTTGTAAGCGTTATTTTGGTACATAATGATATTCCTTACTGTTTATTAATTATTTGTTTGTTCCGTTTACTGCCATCGATATCTGTTGTGAAAGAGAAGAAAATTGATTGTTTAGTTTGCTTATCATTGCATCATACGCGATAAATTTACTAGTAAGTGTGGTGTATCTGGCATTGAGTAGATCCATAGCCCTCGTTTTGTTTGCTTGTAGTGTAGTTTCCTGCGTTGTAAGCCCTGTAAATAGATTTGTAAGTGTTCCGTTCGTTGTATTCGTAAGACTACTAAGATCACTATGAAGGGTGTTGAACACTCCAACAGATGTAGTAGATTTACCTTGAGCATCTACTGTTGTGCCACCGCTAAAATAGGAAGCAAGTGCATTTGAATTTGCCGTATTTTGCGTATCGAAAGCTGTGGAATCAAAGCTCAGTGATCCATCTTGATTGATATTGAGACCATATTGTGTTAATCCAAGTCCGCTGGATGGATCTACAGATGTCAAAATATTTTTGATTGCTCTGTCAATGCCATTGAGCGTACTGTCTCCGCTATAACTACCAATCGCACCGTTTGCTTTATTACTATTTGTTAAAGTTTGGAGCTGTTTTAGCATAGTATTATAGCTAGTTGTCATATTCGACATTGCATCTTTGATAGGCTGTGTATCTTGAGTAATACCGATATTTGTACTAGAATTATCCGTCAACAAGTTGATGGTAACTCCTGAGCTTAGATCTGTGATAGTATTGGAACCTCTTGTGATATTGATTCCATTATATAAAAAAGAAGCATCTGAAGCAGACTGAATATCAGAAGCTCCACCCGTTGTTGATGTGACAGCTGGTATTTGTAGTTGTGCATTTAAAGTGCCACTATTATCGGTGAGTGAGACAGGAGCACCTTGTGCGCTACCTTTAGCACTTAAAACAAGATTGTATGTACCGACATCATTTTGTATAACGCGTGCCGTAACATTGGCACTAGCCGTCGGATCATTATTGATCAAATTTGCAAGATCGGTGACACTTGTGTTTATTGGGTAGTTAATTGTTCCCCCCGTACTAAGGGTGAGAGAACCACTCTGTCCTGTGGTAGCAATAAAATCGGAACTTAAAGCAAATGCTCCTGACTGAAGAGTGCTTCCCAAAAGCTTTGAGTCTATCTTTCCGCTGAGATCAGTTAATGTGATCTGTTGATTTTTGCCTGTATTGTTTGAACTCAGTACGAGGCTATATGCACCATTTCCAGTCTGTAAAACGCTAGCTTTTACATCTGCTCCGGCAGCGTCAGTAATGCTTGTTCGAAGAGCCTGCCATGTCGTACTTGAGTCATAATCGATTTTATAGTCTTTACCATTGATGTTAAGGTTAAGCTTTGCTGGCGTTCCTGGTGGCACTATTGGCGCTGTTGGAGCTATTAGAGCTGTAGGATCACTGAAACTACCAGATTGTAAAATATCACTCGTCGCTAGTTTTGTATTAGAAATAGAAAAATTTTGTATATCCGCACCCGCACTTGCAGTAACACTTACACCAGTATTGGAACCGGTAACTGTTCTATTTTGGTAAAGAGAGCTACTGCTCAAAGCGGAAACAGAACCGCTAAAAGAGGAAACTAAACTTTGTAAAAGATTGATATCTTGCTGCTTTTGTGTATTGACTGTGATCTTTTTATCAATAGGTGTGATCAAATGCGCAGTATCATTTGCCTTTAACTGATCGATAACATTTGAAGTTAAAACACCAGAACCGATACCGAGTGAATTTACTACCCCAGTTGCCATAATAAATCCTTTAAAATCTATAATTTGTTTCTGAAGCTACTATCGACAGAGTTTTGTTATTGTTTAACAAAGCAAAAAAGATTCCAGAGGATTATTTTTTCTTCTCAATACCAAATTTTTGCGGACGAATCGTAATATCTGTAATTGCGACGCCGTTTCTCATTTGAAGAATATTTTGGACTGTATCGGCTATATCTTCGGCTTCTAGGCGTTTGTCAAACTCTTGTGAAGTCTCAAAGCGGAGTTCATCAAAGAAAGAGGTCGCTGTCATATCTGGATTTATGCTCACGACATTGACTCCGCTTTTTCTTACCTCTTCAAAAAGCGAGAGACTAAACGCACGAAGACCGGCTTTTGTCGCTGTGTAGATAGCTGAAAACTTGGAGTGGCGAAGGGCTTCGATGGAAGTAATATTGAAGATGATCCCTTCATTGAATTTTAACGCCCTTAAAAGTCCGTTACTCAGCATCATAGGAGCTGTGAGGTTAAGCGTGACCATTTTTGTGATGGTCTGTGCATCGATCTCTTCATGCGGCTCAAAAATGCCAAATCCAGCGACATTGCAAAGGATGGTTATAGATGGGTCAGTTTGTAAAAGTGTTAGGATAGAAGCTGTCATAATTTCATCGCTGAGGTCGCATGAAAGCGGTTTGAAGTTTGCATGATGAATAGGATTTTCATGAACAGTTCTACTAATTCCGATTACGTTATAACCAAGCTCTAAAAGTCTCTGTGAGAGTGCTTCTCCGATCCCTCGGCTCGCGCCTGTAACTACTGCAGTTGCCATGTTCTAATCCTCTCTTTGTCGATATATTTTGTAGCATGTTGTATCATTACATGTAAGATGTTTTGCTCAATGGTTTTGCCATAAGAAACGATATTGTCTTTAACCTCATAAGGGTAAAAAGCGATGTCGCTTCTTCGCAATTTTTTGATCTTTTTAAGATGCGTTGAGCTCATACGAAAACTTCCGAGTGTCAGCTGAAAAAGTTTATCGGCATCGATTGTGTTGAAAAGTTTATCGATAAGAGGCGGATACAGTTCATTAAACTCCTCATTATAGATGACAGGATCGATGCAGACTCGCACTCTCCAGCCAGCGTCTATCGCCTCTTTGATGGAGTTTAGTCTTTTATCAAGAGAGGGTGTTTTATGTTCATACAAATCGATAATTTTTTGAGGTGAAAGTGTCCATGCGAGAACAACATTATCGTTACATGTAAGAGATTTAAGTGCTTTAAAGTTTGCACTTTTTGTACGCACTTCAAGATGGAGATTTGGATGTTTTGCAGCAAACTCTATCCACTCTTTTGTGTGTGAAGTGAGAGATTCAATGGCTAAAGTGTCGGTGTCATAAGAGATTGCAATAAGTGTAGGTTTATCAAGATAAGGCAAAACAGCGTCAAAAAAATCCTGAGTATTAACAAAAAAGACACTGTTTGCGGAGTTATACATTCCGCTGAGGTAGCAATATTCACAGTCATATAAACAGCCCAAAATTGAGGGTGTGTAAAAGAAATGTTCATACTCAAAACCGTCGCTGTAGTAAGAACCTTCATACAAAAAAGGTGCTTCTCTTCGCGCTAAGATAAGATTTTTACTTTTACTTTGCACTCCAAAATCCTGATTTGGACGGTTGAAAAGATCTTTGTAGTGTTTGATAAAGATGATTTTGGAGTTTGAAAACTTCTGCATTATCTTCCATGTAAGCGCCTCTTCTTTGACGCTTTCTTCTATGTAAAGATGAGAGAAAAAGTCACAGTGTGAGGGTTTTGATAAGTGACTCAAGATACTCGCTCCTCTCTTTTTTGGATAGTTTTTCCTTGCTTGGAAGCTCTACATGTAAAGGTTTTTTATGGTGGAGTTTGAAGTAACAGCAAGCATCATAAAAACTATCAGATTGGGCTTTTGTAAGATGATCTGAGATGCTAGCTATAAGCTCTTTTTCCTCTTGCGAAAAAAGAGGATCTTTGTTACTCACATAAGCAGCTGAGTGAAGCACTGCGTCAAGATTTTTTAGATTTTGAAAGATGAGACTAATGGCAAGTTCTTTGTTTACATGTAAAGGTTCAAAATGATCAGAGACAACCTTAAAAAAAAGCATTTGATGGGTGCTGAAAAATCGTGAAGCCGCTTTATAAACGCCGTAACTTTCCATATCTGCGGGAAGTTCTAGCATCTCTTGTGTTGGTTCATCGACGCTCTGAATATCACTTTCTTTTAACGAGTGCTCAAATAAAATATCTGGAAAATAGAATCCATCTTTGTAACAGATTTTATGCGCTAAAAACGCCTCACCTATCTCAAAGTTTTTCGGTGCGGCACAGATTCCGAGATTGAGAAGCAGATCGGTTTTAGATGGTGGAAAATGCCCTAAAAGAGCGCTTGTTGCCATCATGGCGTTCTCTATTCCCACTCCTGTGACAATGAGTTTTATCTGCTCATTTTCAAACATTGTGTAGGGTAAAGTATAAGTTCTTGTGAGTTTAAAATGATCTATAAGTGGTCTGGCTTCGGCACTGAGTGCTACGGTGATATATAACATGCAGAGATTTTATCAGATTATTCTTTTAAATTAAATTTTTTTTGCTATACTTCTACTCTCAAAAGCGCTCAGAACATACAAGTCTGTGTTTTGAACGCTCTCCTTTAGACCTGTGCAATGGTATTGCGGGGTAATGTGTCAGGGTAGGAATACAGCAGCACACTCCGTCTTGTTATGTGCCGCAGGTATCTGGAGGGGAGTACTTCATTTTAAAATCACACACAATCTTCATACAAAAAACCCTCTAAAAAACTATAAATATACTGATTATATTACAAAAGAATTCAACAAGAAGAGAGAGAAGATTGTTTAATCTTCTCTGTATTTGGAGATCCCACACGGTTGATCTGGAGTTGGCGGATGTTCTTTAAGATAAGTCAAATCTTCTAATGTTTGTTTCAAAACTTTTTTTTGTAGCAACATTGGAAGCATAACGTTGTCTTTCTCTTTTAAAGAAAGCTTGATGTTTAGAAGCGTTGCTTCAACCTCTTTGTCTAATTCCGCGAGCGCCTGCTCTATATATGTTATCGATTTCATAGAAAGGATTATACCTTACATGTAAAGCTTTTAAAACAGAGTTGCTTCGAGTGCTTTGATCTTGTAGGTTCGTCTATGTACAGGGCTGTAACCATGAAGTTTTATCATCTCTACATGTAGGGCGGTTCCGTATCCTTTATGCGAGGCAAATTTATACTGTGGATAGAGTTTGTCTAACTCCATCATATCTCTGTCGTGGGCTACTTTTGCAAGAATGGACGCTGCACTGACTTCAGGAATGGTCGCATCGGCTTTGATAAGCGTTTCTAAACCCTTGACGCCAAAGTTAGTATTTCCATCAAAAAGATAGTTTGTTGCTTTGATATTTTGCAGTATCTCTTCGAGTCCACTTTTAAGACATTTGGATATTCCAATCTCATCAATGAGAGAAGCGCTGAATTTTACTATATGATAAGTGCTTGAGAGTATGATCTTTTCATAGAGCTCTTCGCGTTTTTTTGGCGTGAGTTTTTTGGAATCATTTAAACCATCAACATTTACATGTAAGATACATCCAGCCATCACAAGATCACCCGCCAAAGGCCCGCGTCCTGCTTCATCGATTCCACATAAAGTACTATTTTTCATAAAAAAATTGTAGCTTTTAGTCACTTAATGCCCACTGTGAAAATGGAAGCATCTCTACTTTACTTATCGGATGACTGATCTCTCCCTCTTTACTCATCGTTACACAAGTGATCTTTTGAATCTGATTTGAAAAGATGAATGCTTCTATGGATTCGAGCTTTTTAAATAGCATCCTCTCCTCCGCAAAGGGCATACATAAAATGATCTCACTATTATCAGGAATATAAAACTCAATTCCCTCTTCATAGAAAAATTCTGTTTCATTTTTTAGGATTTCTAAAAAAACAATGTTTTCAAAAACTCTGGCAAAGTTTTTTTGTATTGTTAGTGTACTTTTAAAAATGATATCGCAGAGGTAGATTTTTTTTGTAGCATTTGGATAGCCCACTTTTGAGAGCTGAAAAAGATAGCCATCAGTAATCATTGATTCAAAAGTTTTGTAAAGCATATCTTTGGAGATCTTTCTTTTGAGTTTGAGCTTTTCATAAATATTAAAAGCGGAAAGTTTTTGTCCAAGCGATTTTGTTGCGGTGACTAAAATATCAAACTCTAAAGCCGAAAGAGCATAACGAAACTTCTCTTGAATATATTTTGCACGGTTATCAGCTGAAACTCTTTGAAGTGCCGCAAACCCTCCAAGCTGAAGATAATGAGAGATGGCAGTGGAATCGTATCTGCTTTCATAAGCCAAAAATTCTTCAAAATCAAGAGGCGTGAGTTTTTGAGGTATGAGAAAATCGAGTGCATAATCTTTTCTAGAGCAAACGATAAGTTGTGAAACATTAACAATTTTTACTTCAGGAGTGAAGTTATCTATAACTAGAATACTAATTTTATTTTTTATACAAAAATCCTGAAGAAAAAGATTGAGCTCATCTATCTCGATTCTTACATCTGCAATATCTATATATAGATAACTGTTTTTCTTACATGTAAGCAAATATGCTTTCACAAGTTCTGTCTTTCCACTTTGCGCT
Source organism: Campylobacterales bacterium (assembly GCA_038205935.1). Taxonomy (GTDB): domain Bacteria; phylum Campylobacterota; class Campylobacteria; order Campylobacterales; family Sulfurimonadaceae; genus Hydrocurvibacter. Next base: position 31,993 of record JBBRBK010000004.1, on the reverse strand, counting down.
ATACCGCTAATTTGATAACTTTTTTCATCAAGCTGGAGTTTTCGCTCAACATAATGGTTACATGTAAGATCGATTTTATAAAGCTCATCGAGTAGGATTTCCATAAAATTCCAATTTTTTAGATTTCAAAATTATATCACTTCCTTTTTAAAAGGAAATAAATTTTATAATAAATCAATTTTTATCCCCTAAAACCTTGAATATTAGAAGCTACTTGGCTATAATTCCGTTCCCTTAATATAGTTAGGCTTGACCTGACGAGTTCTTTAGAAGGAAAAACATGGAAAAAATTCGTTTAAAATTGAAAGCTTATGACCATCGTGTACTCGATCGTTCTGTAGCGTCAATCGTAGAGGCTGTAAAGCGTACTGGTGCACATATTCGTGGACCGATTCCTTTGCCAACAAAGATTCGTAAATATACAGTTTTAAAATCTGTTCACATCAATAAAGATTCTCGTGAACAATTTGAGATCCGTATGCATGCACGTTTGATCGATATCGTTTCTGCTACGCCAGAAACTGTTGACTCTCTCATGAAACTTGATCTAGCACCGGAAGTAGACGTAGAAGTACGCTCTATGGACAAGTAAGGATAGGTTATGGAATATATTGTTGAAAAAATCGGTATGAGCCGTACTATCACTGTACCAAGTAAGCCTGTTACTTTATTAAAAGTAAAAGAAGCTAAGGTATGTGAAGTTAATAATGGGGTTGCAATTGTTGCTTATAACAATGGCAAAAAAATGAATAAAGCGGTAGAAGGGCAACAAAAGAAATATTCTTTATCTGCTGAATTCAATCGTTTTGTAACAATGAGCGTTGCAAACGCTGAAGCTGGTGACTTAGATATGAGTCCACTTGAATCAGCTAAAGTTGTAAAATCATCTTTTAATACAAAAGGTCGCGGTTTTACTGGTGCTATGAAACGTTGGAATTTTGCTGGTGGTCCTGGTGGTCACGGTTCACGTTTTCACAGACTAGTTGGTTCAATCGGTAATGCTGAGTGGCCAGGTCGTGTACAACCAGGTAAGAAAATGCCAGGTCAATATGGTAATACAAAAATTACTGTTAAAAATGAAATTATCTCTTATGACGCTGAAAACGGTGTACTAGTTGTTGCTGGATCAATTCCAGGTGCTAACGGTGCATTAGGTCGTGTAAAGGTTACTAAATAATGAGCGCTATAGTACTTAATGAAAAATTTGAAAAAGCATCTGAGTTAGCATTACCAGCAAGCTTTAGTGGGATTCACTCACACAACTTATACCTATACGTAAAATCTTACCAAGCTGGTTTGCGTGCAAACACAGCTGTAGCTAAGACTCGTGCAGAAGTAAGCGGTGGTGGTAAAAAACCATGGGCTCAAAAAGGTAAAGGTGGAGCACGTGCTGGTTCACGTCGTTCACCACTATTTGTTGGTGGTGGTCAAGCTTTCGGTCCAAAAAACAACCGTAACTATGATCTTAAAATCAACAAAAAGCAAAAGAAACTTGCTCTTAAATTTGCTTTAGACGAGTTAGCTAACAACGGGAAACTATTTATTATAGATACTCTTGAAGTTGCTTCTGGTAAAACAAAAGACGCAATGGCAATATTTAATGCTCTTGGTCAACGTGATGCATTGTTTGTAAAATCTATTTTAGATGAACAAACATTCTTAGCATTCCGTAACGTTCAAGCTGCTTATGTAGTTGAAGAAAATGAGTTAAACGCATTCTTAGCTGCGACTTATCGTTCAGTAGTGATCGAAAAAGCGGTTTGGGAAAATCTTGTAAGAGAGGCTGAATAATGGCAGATATTACAGATATCAAATCTATTATATATACAGAAAAGACTCTTGGTCTTCAAGAAGATGGTGTAATCGTTGTACAAACATCTCCTCGTATGACTAAAACAGGTCTTAAAGAGGTGTTTAGAGAGTATTTTGGAATTGTTCCAACTCGTATAAACTCATTAAACCAAGCGGGAAAAGTAAAACGTTTCCGTGGTATCGCTGGTAAACAAAACAACTTCAAAAAGTTCTATGTTACTCTACCAGAGGGTGCACAAATAGAAAGTTTGGCGGTATAAGATGGCTATTAAAACTTATAAACCAGTAACACCAAGCCGTCGTTTTTATACAAATGTTGACAATGGTGATATCACTGCGAAAGCTAGTGTTCGTTCATTGCTTATCAAACTTCCTGCACATGCTGGACGTAATAACAATGGTCGTATCACTTCTCGTCATAAACAAGCGGGTGCAAAAAAACTATACCGTATAATTGATTTTAAACGTGATAAGTTAAATGTACCTGGAACAGTAGCAGCTATCGAGTATGATCCGTACCGTAACTGTCGTATTGCTCTAATCAACTATGCTGATGGTGAAAAACGTTATATTCTTCAACCAAAAGGTCTTAATGTAGGAGATGTTATTTCATCTGCTGAATCTGGTCTTGACGTTAAAGTTGGTAATGCAATGAAACTAATGAGTATCCCGGTTGGTACAACTGTACACAATATCGAACTAAAGCCTGGTAAAGGTGGTCAAATGGTTCGTTCAGCTGGAACAAGTGCACAAATTATGGGACGTGATGGGAAATATGTTTCTCTTCGTATGCCATCTTCTGAAATGCGTTTAGTTTTAGGTGAGTGTTATGCTACTGTTGGTGTTGTCGGTAACGAAGAATATATTAATATTGTTATAGCGAAAGCTGGTCGTTCTCGTCATATGGGTATCCGTCCTCAAACTCGTGGTTCTGCGATGAACCCTGTCGATCACCCGCATGGTGGTGGTGAAGGTAAAACGAATTCAGGACGTCATCCGGTTACTCCGTGGGGTAAACCAACGAAGGGTGCTAAAACTCGTCGTAAAAAAGCTAGTGATAAACTTATTATTACTCGCCGTAAATCTAATCCGAAGAGGTAGTTAAATGGCAAGAAGTGTAAAAAAAGGTCCATTTGTTGATGATCATTTGATGAAGAAAGTTGTCGCTGCAAAAGCTGCAAAAGACAACAAACCTATCAAAACTTGGTCACGTCGTAGTATGGTTCTTCCAGAGATGGTTGGTTTGACATTCAATGTTCACAACGGACGTCAATTCGTACCAGTATTTGTCTCTGAAAACCATATTGGTTATAAACTTGGAGAATTCGCTCCAACTCGTACGTTCAAGGGCCATAAAGGTTCTGTACAGAAAAAGGTAGGTTAATTATGGCTAGAGCATTATTAAAATTTATCCGTGTTTCACCTATCAAATCACGTCTTGTTGCTCGTGAAATTCAAGGTATGAATGCTGAGCTTGCACTTGCAGCTTTAGAATTCACTCCAAACAAAGCAGCAAAAATCATTGCTAAAGTTGTTGCATCTGCAGTAGCTAACAGTGGTATCGAAGCAGCAGATTGTGTTATTAAATCTTGCCGTGTTGATAATGGTCCGGTACTTAAACGTTTCCGTCCACGTGCTCGTGGTATGGCGTCTGGTATTCGTAAACCAACAGCACATATTTTAGTAGAAGTAGAGGGTAAATAATTATGGGACAAAAAGTTAATCCTATTGGCCTTCGCCTTGGTATCAACCGTAACTGGGAAAGCCGTTGGTTTCCTAATTTCAAAACTGCTGCGGATAACATTGGTGAAGATCATAAAATCCGTACATATTTGAAAAAAGAGCTTTACTATTCTGGTGTTTCTAACATCATTATTGAGCGTACTGTTAAACGTTTACGTGTAACTATTATCGCTGCTCGTCCTGGTATTATCATCGGTAAAAAAGGTTCAGATATCGAGAAATTGAAATCTACTCTTGAAAAATTGATTGGTAAACCAGTTTCTGTAAACATCAAAGAAGAGAAAAAAGCTCAGGCTTCTGCTCAACTTGTTGCAGAAAATGTTGCTACTCAACTTGAGCGTCGTGTTGCTTTCCGCCGTGCGATGAAAAAAGTTATGCAGGGTGCACAACGTTCTGGTGCAAAAGGTATTAAAGTATCTGTTTCTGGTCGTCTTGGTGGTGCTGAAATGGCACGTACTGAGTGGTATTTAGAGGGACGTGTTCCACTTCATACTCTACGTGCAAAAATAGATTACGGTTTTGCTGAAGCACACACAACTTATGGTTGTATTGGTGTTAAAGTTTGGATATTCAAAGGTGAAGTACTTACAAAAGGTATTCCTGCTGAAGTAAAAGAAGAAAAACAAGAGTCACGTCGCCCAGTTAAACGTGCTCCAAGACGCGAAAATAGCGGAAAGGCTGAATAGTTATGTTATTGCCTAAGAGAACTAAATACCGTAAAATGATGAAGGGTCGTAACCGTGGTTACGCTCGTAGTGGATATACACTGACTTTTGGAACTATTGCATTTAAGGCTGTTGAAGCTGGACGTATCAATTCACGTCAAATAGAATCAGCTCGTATTTCTGCAACTCGTCATATTAAACGTAATGGTAAAATTTGGATCAGAGTATTCCCTGCCAAACCGTTAACTGCAAAACCTCTTGAAACTCGTATGGGTAAAGGTAAGGGTGCTGTTGATCAATGGGTTATGAATATTAAACCAGGTCGTATCATATTTGAAATGGGTGGTGTACCACATGATATAGCACGTGAAGCGCTAACTCTTGCAATGCACAAGCTACCATTTAAAACTAAAATAATAACTGCGGAGATGAGCAATGAAATATTCTGATTTAGCAGGAAAAAGTGCAGCTGAGCTTCTAGCAATGCTAAAAGTTAAAAAAACTGAGCTGTTTACTTTAAAAATAAAACAAAAAATGATGCAATTAACAAATAATAGCGAACTACGTATCGCTAAAAAAGATATTGCACGTATCAACACTGCGCTTAGCGCAATGAAGTAAGGGTTGGTAATGACACATAAACGTGAAATTCAAGGCAGTGTAATTAAAATATCTGGTGATAAAACAGTATCAATTTTGGTAGAGCGTCGTGTAATGCACCCTCGTTACCATAAAGTTGTGAAACGTTTCAAAAAGTACCTTGTACATGATGAGCGTAACGAACTAAAAGTGGGTGACGAGATCGTTGCTGCTGAATGTCGTCCTTTATCTAAAACTAAATCTTATAGATTAAAAAGCATTGTATTAGTAGGAGCAGAAGCATGATTCAAAGTTTCACTCGCCTAAACGTTGCGGATAATACTGGTGCAAAAGAGATCATGTGTATCAAAGTACTTGGCGGATCTAGAAAACGCTATGCTACTGTTGGTGATGTGATCGTTGCTTCAGTAAAAAAAGCTATACCAACTGCAAAAGTCAAAAAAGGCGCAGTTGTTAAAGCAGTAGTTGTTAGAACTAAAAAAGAGGTACAACGTGAAAACGGTTCATTGATTCGTTTCGATGACAATGCAGCTGTAATCTTGGATTCAAAACGTGAGCCAATTGGTACTCGTATATTTGGACCAGTAAGCCGTGAAGTTCGTTATTCAGGTTTCATGAAAATCGTATCTCTTGCGCCGGAGGTTGTATAATGGCAAAATTTAATTTCAAAAAAGGTGATACTGTAGAGATTATGGCTGGTGACGATAAAGGCACTAAGGCAGAAGTTCTAGTAGTAATGCCAAAGAAAAACAAAGTAATAGTACAGGGTTGTAAAATAGCTAAGAAAACTGTTAAACCAACTGAAGAGAATCCAAAAGGCGGCTTTATTAATAAAGAGATGCCAATTGATGCTTCAAATGTACGTAAAGTGGAGGCATAATTCATGGCACGTTTAAAAGAAAAATTTCTTGCAATGAAACCTGAACTACAAAAAGAGCTTGCAATAGCAAACATCATGGATGTTCCTGCTGTTGATAAGATCATGATTAGTGTTGGTGCTGGTTTTGCTATGAAAGATAACAAACTTATCCAAAACATAGAAGACACAATTACTGCAATCGCAGGACAACGTGCTACTACTGTTATCGCTAAGAAATCTGTTGCAGGTTTTAAAGTACGTGAAGGTATGCCTGTAGGTGTTAAAGTTACTTTACGTGGCGAAAACATGTACAACTTCCTTGACCGTTTGATCTCTGTAGCACTTCCACGTGTTAAAGATTTCCGTGGTGTTGCTCGTAACGGTTTTGATGGTCGTGGTAACTACAACTTTGGTTTGCAAGAACAATTAATCTTCCCAGAAGTTGATTATGATTCAATTATGCAAATCCACGGTATGAATATTACTATCGTAACTACTGGTTCAGACGATAAACAAGCGTTTGCATTACTCGAAAAAATGGGTATGCCGTTTGCAAAAGGAAGAGAATAATGGCTAAGAAGTCAATGATCGCGAAAGCGAATAGAACTCCTAAATTCAAAGTTCGTGGTTATACACGTTGTCAGATCTGTGGTCGTCCACACTCTGTACTACGTGATTTTGGTATCTGTCGCATCTGCTTTAGAAAAATGGCAAATGAAGGGTTAATCCCAGGCGTTAGAAAGTCTTCTTGGTAGAAAAAATACGCTAACAAAATGTCCTTACATGTAAGAGGAAAAATGGAACTAGCGTAAGCGAAGTTCCAAGCGCACTAGTGCGCGAGCCTCCTGTTGAAGGAAACAAAGCGTTAGCGTAGTGAAAAGGACTCGTTCTTTTTACCTATCAAAATGAAACTCTTAACTGCTTAATAGCAACAAGGACAATAAATGATTAATGATTTAATTGCAGATGCGTTAACACGCGTTCGTAATGCTGCTATGCGTAGACTAGATGTGACTACTTTAGTTCACAACAAATCAGTTGAAGCAATAGCAAACATATTAGTAGAAAAAGGTTATATTGAAAGTTGTAATGTTGTTGAAGACGGCATTAAAAAAACTATCAATGTTGTATTAAAGTATGATGAAAATGGTAAAACTGTAATCAATGAATTGAAACGTATATCTAAACCAGGTCGCCGTGTTTATAAGCAGGCATCTGAGATCAAACGTTTCAAAAATGGTTATGGAACAATCATAGTAAGTACATCAAAGGGCGTAATCACTAACGATAAAGCACACGAGCTTAACGTTGGCGGCGAAGTTCTTTGTACAGTATGGTAGGGGGTAGAAGATGAGTCGTATTGGAAAACTTCCTGTAGTAGTTACTTCAGATATTAAAGTTACAGTTGATGGTTCTATCATTACTTTTGTAAAAGGTTCAAACAGTGTTGATTTAGATACTAAAGGAAATGTTGGTATCGCTCTTGAAGATAACACTTTAACTTTTAGTACAAAATCTGATGCTCGTGCAGATCGCGCATTTTGGGGAACTTACCGTGCTCTTGCTGCAAATATTGTAGTTGGTTTAACAACTGGATATATGAAGCAATTAGAGATTAACGGTGTTGGTTACCGTGCTGCAGTAAATGGCAGTATTCTTAATCTTCAACTTGGTTTTTCTCATGATATTAACTTTCCAATTCCTGCTGGCGTTGAAGTTGTTGTAGAGAAAAATGTTGTTACTGTTAAAGGTATCAACAAACAAGAAATTGGTCAAATTTGTGCTGAGATCCGCGCATTCCGTCCACCAGAGCCTTACAAGGGTAAAGGTGTTAAATATGTTGGTGAAGTTATCGTGCGTAAAGCCGGTAAAACATCTAAGAAATAAGGGGAGGTAGTTAAATGAATGTTAAAGTAATGAAACAAAAACTAGCTAAGCGTATTAAACGTAAGCGTAGTATTCGTTCAAAAATTTCTGGTTGTGCTACACTTCCTCGTGTTTCTGTATTCCGTTCAAACAGATATTTGAGTGCACAGGCGATTGATGATACTGCTTCAGTAACATTAGCGGCTATCCATTCAAAAGCAAATGGTCTTCGTGCAAACAAAGACGGTGCTGCTGCATTAGGTGCTGCATTCGCTGCAACATTAAAAGCTGCTGGTATAACTGCAATCGTTTTCGATCGTAATGGTTACCAATATCATGGTGTTATCGCTGCGTTTGGTGAAGCTCTTCGTGCAAACGAAATTAAGTTCTAGGGGTCATGATGCAAATCAATAGAGAAGATTTTGAAGAATCAATCGTAAATATTGGTCGTGTGACCAAAGTTGTAAAAGGTGGTAGACGTTTTCGTTTTACTGCACTTATAGTTGTCGGTAACAAGAATGGTACTGTCGGTTATGGTGTTGGTAAAGCTAAAGAGGTACCAGATGCTATTCGTAAAGCAGTTGATAATGCATTTAAAAACTTAACTACTGTTAAGATTAAAGGTACAACAATCGCTCACGATATAGAGCACAAATATAACGCAAGCCGTGTTCTTTTGAAGCCTGCTTCAGAAGGTACGGGTGTTATCGCCGGTGGAGCTGCGCGTCCAGTTCTTGAGCTAGCAGGTATCAAAGATGTGCTTACTAAATCAATCGGTTCTAACAATCCAAATACTTTGGTACGTGCTACAATCGAAGCTCTATCAAAAATAAAAGGATAAGGTATGGCATTAGAAAATTTAACTCCTGCTGAAGGTTCTACTTCGAATAGAAAAAGAATCGGCCGTGGCCACGCAAGTGGTACTGGTAAAACTTCTGGAAAAGGTCATAAAGGTCAAAAAGCTCGTTCAGGTTACAATGCAAAACGTAACTTCGAGGGTGGACAACAACCTTTAGCTCGCCGTTTACCAAAAGTCGGGTTTACTGTAAAAAACAATAAACCATACGTAATCAATGTTGAGCGTATTACAGCTGTTGCTGAGCTTGCAGAAATCACTATGGAAACTATCCGTTCTGTACATAAACTTGGAAAATCTGTTGTTAGAGTGAAACTTGTTGGTTCAACTGCTAAAGATTTAGCATCTAAAATCAAAGACGAAAACGTTTTAACTACAGGTAAATAATTGTGAACAAAAATCTCGTAAATAAGATACTTATTACGGTTGGTTTTTTATTCATCTACCGCTTACTGGCATATGTGCCAGTTCCCGGTGTTGATGCTTCTGTCATCGCTTCTTTCTTCAATACCCACAACAATGACGCTTTAGGACTTATGAATATGTTCAGTGGTAACGCTGTACAACGTATGTCTATTATCTCACTTGGAATTATGCCTTATATTACTGCTTCGATTATTATGGAGCTTTTAGCGGCTACTTTTCCTGCTCTCGCTCAAATGAAAAAAGAGCGTGATGGTATGGTGAAATATATGCAGATTATTCGTTATGCGACTATCGTAATAACAGTTGTTCAGGCTATTGGTGTAAGTATCGGTTTACAAAGTATGACAGGACCAACAGGTAACAGTGCTATCTTGATAGATCACAATACTTTTATTTTATTGTCTGCAGTTTCAATGCTTGCTGGAACAATGTTGCTTATGTGGATTGGAGAGCAAATAACACAAGGTGGAATCGGAAACGGTATCTCTTTGATTATCTTCGCTGGTATTGTTTCATCTATACCAACTGCAATCGGGCATACGTTTACAATGATCAATACAGGTGAGATGAACTTCTTTACTCTTCTTGCAGTACTTGCTCTTATACTTGGAACTATCGGTGTTATCATTTATGTCGAACTGGGTGAACGCCGTATTCCTGTCACATACGCGAAAAAAACAATGATGCAAAATCAGAATAAACGCGTTATGAACTATATCCCTATTAAAGTGAATCTTGCTGGTGTTATTCCGGTTATCTTTGCTAGTGCAATTTTGATGTTTCCTATGACAGTTCTTTCGAGCTCTCAGAATCCAACAGTTCAAGCAGTAGCGGATTACCTTCACCCAGGTGGATACTTTTTTAACTTTTTAACTTTCGTATTTGTTGTGTTTTTTGCGTTCTTTTACTCATCAATCACTTTCAATGCAAAAGATATCTCTGAAAATTTAAAACGTCAAGGCGGTTTTATTCCTGGTATTCGTACTGGAGAAGCTACTAAAAACTTTTTAAACTTAACTGCGGGTAATCTTACTTTTACTGGTGCTCTTTACCTTGGTTTGGTTGCTACTTTACCGTTTATGATTATAAAAGGTATGGGTGTGCCATTTTACTTTGGTGGAACTGCCGTTTTGATCGTTGTTCAGGTTGCACTTGATACAATGAGAAAAATTGAAGCTCAGATCTATATGAGTAAGTATCAAACACTAAGCGCGGTTGGTCTGTAAAAATGGCGATTGCTATTAGAAAACCACAAGAGATCGAAAAACTTCGCGCTGCTAACAAAATTGTTGGCGGCGCTCTGCAACTTCTGAGAGAAAATACTAAAGTAGGCGTTTCATTAAAAGAACTTGATGCTATGGCAGAGGATTATATCCGCTCTCATGGCGCCAAGCCATCTTTTAAAGGTTTATACGGTTTTCCAAATGCTGTATGTACTTCGCTTAATGAAGTGATCATTCACGGTATTCCGACTGATTACAAGCTCCAAGAGGGCGATGTGATCGGTTTTGATATTGGAACAGAACTTGATAGTTACTTTGGAGATGCAGCTATCTCTGTAGGGGTTGGTAAGATAACTCAAGCAGATGAAGCATTGATCGCTTGCGCGAAAGATACGCTTTATCATGCGATTGAAAATATCAAAGATGGAATGCGCTTTAAAGAGCTTTCCTATTTGATGGAACAGTTTATTTTATCTAGAGGTTTTGTACCTTTGAAAAATTTTTGCGGTCATGGGATCGGTAAAAAACCTCATGAAGAACCTGAGATCCCGAACTATCTTGATGGAGCTAATCCTAAAGCTGGTCCAAAGATCAAAAATGGGATGGTTTTTTGTTTAGAGCCTATGATTTGTCAAAAAGAAACCAAGCCTATTATTAGAGCTAATGGTTGGGATGTAGTTAGTACCGATGGTTTACGCGGTTCACATTATGAGCATACTGTCGCTGTAGTTGGTGGCAGGGCTGAAATATTATCTCTACAACAAGAGAAATAAGGATTTAAAGATGGCAAAATCAGACGTTATCGAGGTTGATGGCAAGATTATTGTAGCTTTACCAAATGCAACGTTTCGTGTAGAGCTGGATAATGGTCACGTTATATTGTGTCATATCGCTGGAAAGATGCGTATGCACTATATAAAGATATTACCGGGTGACCGTGTAAAACTCGAACTTACTCCATACTCACTTGACAAAGGTCGCATTACTTATAGATATAAGTAGGCAGTTTTACTTTTACATGTAGAGTACCCTTATACCCAAAGGGCACTTACGCATGTAAGAGATTATTTAGAGAATATTTCCCACTTAAAACGCTCCATAGGCGTATCATCACGATTTCCCCATTCACGCATTGACGCATCATAAAGTTTTGTATTTTTGAGTCCTAGATAACTATATAAGATATACCAGTTCATAGAAGCTTCGAGTCCACCTGTACAATAAGCGATCACTTCATCATCTTTTTTAAGATTATATCCCTTCAAAAAGATATCTTTTAACTCCTCATCATTTCTCAATGTTTCATCTGTTAAAAATTTATCCTTCCAGAAGCTTGACATCGCACCTTTGATATGTCCTATGCGCTTGACATCCTTTGAAGGTGAAGTTCCATAGTAGATATCAGTTGAACGTGCATCGACCATAGGAACCTTCCCTATAGAGTTTTTCACATAGTTCAGATCAACAAGGATATTTGGATTATAAATAGAGGTAAAATTCCCATCTTTAGGAGAGCTTGAAGATGTTGAAGAGAGGATATTACTCTCAAACGTCCACGCGAGGTAGCCACCGTTTAGAATAGAAACATCTTTTGCACCGTTAACAATGAAAGTAAGCGCCATATAGCTCTCTTTGAGAAGATCTTTTGGATTACCATGACCGTAGATAACGATATGAGAGTTATCATTGATACCAAGATTTCGAGCCATTTTTTGTACTTGGGCAGATTTTTTCATAAGGGCATAAGAACCAACTTTATCACGAAACTTCTCCATGTCAGTCAAAACAGCATTTTTTATATGTCCTTGCATGTATGTTTGTGAATCTGAGATATCCAAGATAATAGTATTTTTATTATTCATCTCATTTTTAAGGGTATCTACCGAGATGAAAGCATCATTTGCAAAAAGAGCAGTTCCAAGAAGTACGGAAAGTAAAATAATTTTCATTAAAAATTACCGCCGTTTCTAAATTCTGAGATTTCAGACTCTACCATCGCGTCAATCATAATCGTATAAAGTTTAGAAATAAGATTTGGAGAAAGGTTCAAAGTGAGTGCTTTATGGCGTACGCGTTGCATAACAGCATCCATACGTTCTGGAGCTTTTACCTCTTCAATACTCTCTTTAAATGCAGCCGCTTGCTTCACATAGCTGTTTCTTTTTGCAATAAGCTCGACGATCTCATCATCAAGGTGATCTACTTCATTTCTTACTTCTTCAAGTGACGTACATTGTTTAATATCCATTTATTATCCTTTATATGGGTTGTTTTTGAAAATTGATTTCTTCTAATAGTAGCTTATAAACTCTAAAAAATAGTGTAAGAATTTAAAATAAATTTTCTATTAACACTTCTGTAACTATTATAATATATAATACTTTCACTCCTTAAAGTCAAAGCTTGATTTCCAAGTGATAACTCCTTATCTCTTGGAATCTTTTAGTATTTTCAACTTCTCTTCTATGATATTTTTCTCTTTAAAATCTGTTGTTTTTGTTCTATAAAACTCCATCCAACTGATGACACTTTTCTTATATCCATAAAATGAGGCTTCATCGATAATACTCTTTATAGTGCTACCATGTAAAGAGTCTTTCATTAAAGATGACATGATCATTTTTGAGACGATATCCTTTGAAGCTAAAATCTCTTTTTGTGCAGCTACATAATTCTTTTGAAGTTTATATGTCGCAAAAGTTTGGTATTTTGATGGAAGGTTTTTTATATCATTTGCGTCATAATTATTTTGTAAAAAAAGAAAATAACTATGAAGTTTTGCATCTTTGACAAGTGGCTCAAGGGAAAGATACTCTTTACAGCTATCCTCTTCTAAAACGCTTACATGTAAGGCACATTCGCTAAGCTGGATTGTTGCTAAAGTCGTAAGATCAGAGCTTTGTTTTGCATACTTTATAGCACGTTTGAGATCTATGTTCGAGAGTGAATCATCATTTTGTAAAAAATGCTTTTGATGACTTTCATAAGCATTGACACTTTGGATCTGCCAATCGTTTTTTGGAGTAGATGTTGAGCATGCGCTTAAGAAGATAAGAGTACATGCAAGTAAAATAACTTTTATCATGGGAGTGTAACCTCACTTTTTTTATTGCCACCGAGTAATGCGTCAACTTTATTCATAACTTGATTTGTTTTATCAAGTCCAACTTCTATCTGCTCTTTGATAGCGCCTAAATCTTTGTCATATCCGCCTACAGCGCTCACTGTTCCATCAAGAACCTGAAGTTTTTTCTGCACATCTTTCATAATAACATTAATATTATTGAGAACATCAGTGGAGGGTTTGAGAACCTTAGAGTCAAGACTTCCTATGAGTCTATCAAGTTTTATACTGATTTCATGCACTTGTTTCATCGTTTTTTGTGTTTCATTTAAAGAACTGATTAATGCATCCGTACTGCCTTGATCTCCTGTGACACTTGTAAGAAGAGATTTATTTGAGGCAATTCTGCTCGTAATAGTGTCGAGATTTTTGATACTATGATTAAATGCTCCGTCTTCTTTAGAAAAGTTCGAAGTAAGGGTATCGATATTATCGATAATATGGATCATCTTAACAATTGCAGGTTGTAGTTTTGTGATCATATCATTGATATCATCGTTTTCGACAAACTGTAAGGTCGAGTTGGGTGGAAGCAATTTGTAGCTAGGTGTAGTAAACACGTCAATGCGGGGAGCGCCAATAAGTGGTTTTGTTAAAAGAAGTATGGAATATTCACGGATCCACTTAGTATTTTTTTGTGAAACGGAGAAAGTGATATGGACATTTCCTTTGTCAGTCAACTCTATATTGTCAATCGTTCCAATGGCAAATCCTGAATATTGCAGAGGCATACCGACTTTAAAAAGAGATGCGGAGGGAGAATAAAAATCGTAGTTAACACGTTTTTCAAAAGCCCCTTTTTCTTTGAGGATAAAATAGGAAAACACTATTAACACAGATATAAGAGCAATAACAAAAAGACCAACAGCGAGTTTCATTTTATTATAAGACATGACAAGACTCTTTTTTGTAGCGTAGGGCATTCGTTTGTATATCAAGCATAATTATATCTTTTTTGATCTCTAGTTTTAAAATGACATTTATGATATCTTGTATCTCAATGAGCGTTGTGATCAGGGTAAAGGGCGAGACGATGAATATGCAAGGCGCATCACTGAGCATCGCACGCACGAGCATGGCACAAAAAAGTTCAAATTCGCTGCATTCATAAGTCTGTTTTGTTGCGATGGATTCCATAGAGATAGTTTGAAGCAGTAAAATTGCCTCTTTTTGAGCATCAGGAACTTTTTTATTATGATGTACCTCTTGGAGCAGGGCGATATTTTCTACAATATTGAGATGAGAGAGAAGAGGGATCTCTTTTGCAACAAGTGTGTAGCCATGAGAGCTTTGAATATAGTGATTAATCTCTTCGTGAAGAGCAAAGAGTTTTACAGGAATTGTAGTAGTAATGATAGCACCTCGATGGCAAAGATAGCGATAAAAAGCTTAACCATTCCGCTTGAGACGGAGATGGGGATTGCACTATAGTTGTGCATAGTTTTTATTCCGCTGTAGATAGGAATGAGCATTAGGATAAATCCAAAGGTAAGGCTTTTAATCAATAAAATCATGAAATCTTTGATCTGTATAGAGTTGATAAGCATTTTAACATACGAATCAATATCCATACTCATGTAAAAAAGAGTAAAGACATAACCGCTCATAAGCATCACAATAGCAAAAATAAAAGAGAGTGAAGTAGCACTAAGCATCCCAGCAAAAATACGCGGGATAAAGAGATAATTTATGAGGTCTATATTGTAGTGTTCAAGAGTTCGTAGTTCGTTGTTGACCTTCATAAGGGCTATCTCAGTATTTACTGCGGTACTAGAGCGAAGTGCGATAAGTAAGGCGGTAAAAAATGGGGCAAACTCATCAATGGTAAAGTGGATAACAATAGAACCTATTTGATTGTGAAGGGAGAAATTAAATGCTAAGGAGATGACAACACCGATGATAACAGACCCAAATACAAATGCTAAAAAAGTAAAAAAAGGGATGATTTGTATGGCTGTGACATAGACTTGCTTTGTAAAAACCATCATCATAGCCGGAGTATAACTATTTGGATTTAGCATGTGAATGATACAAAGGAAGGCGAATTTTACCACTTCATAGGTCGAAGAAAAGGATTTGATAACAGAATCGCCGATCTTTTCAATAGGAGTTAGAAGCACTTTTTTTATCCTTTTTTAGGGTATTAAAATTAAATATCTAAGTTGATGATAGGCTCATCTATAGTACCAGTTTTATTTTTTTTCAAACTAAAATAGTAGCGCTGATAGTTCATATCTTCTTCTAAAATATGATCGATTAGTGCCTGTTTAGCAATCACTCTCATCTTCGTTTGAATAATATCTAGTCGTGATGGATCCCGTAAGATGGCAGAAACTGATTTGACAAGCTGTTCGTGAAGTTCAATATGATACGCCAAGTCAGGGTAGTTGATACTTTTCATAAACTCTTCTTCATCTTTGAAATGTACTTTGATATACTCAAACAGTTCATGTAAAATCGTTCGAATATTTCCTTTTACGTCTTTACTCTCATGCAAAGAGAAGATTTTATCAACAATATCAAAAAGTTTTTTGTGTTGATCATCTATGTTTTTAATACCAAGAGAATATGCATCATCCCATTTTATTTTTTGCAGTGTCATTTGTTTTCACTTTCTTCTTAGGTTCATTATTAAAAAAAGAGCCAGATCAGTAGAGCAAATCCTATGATAAGGTTCAGCCAACTCACACCATCTTCAAACATCATCTCTAAAGCTTTGTAATAATAGTGCATTTCAAAACTATTTGGGGCTAAAAGCTGCGCTTTTGCAAAGGAGGTAAGGTCAGCTCCATAGAAAAAAGCTATCACTTCTGGAACTATAAAAAAGAAGATCACACCCAAAAAACCCCAGATGCTTTTTTGCGGTTTCATGGAAGTGAACGCCTTCTGTGTTACAGGATTTTGGGCGATTTGTTTTGCTTTTTCTTGTAGTTTTTGTTTCATTTGTTAGCTAATTAGAACCTCTTATAGACTTTACATGCAAAGATACCAAAGATATGCTTTAAATATAGAAATTTATGAGAAAAACAAGACACTAATACAAATTTTTCTTAAGGTAATAAGGAAATTTTATAGCACAATTTCTAAAAATATGAATTTAGATGAGAAGTTTAATACCCTCTGTAATAGTTATTCATTTTTCTCTTGAATTTTCCTATGAAACTATTGTCATCGCTACTGCTTGTATTTTGGTGATTCTCATAAGAGTGGCGACCTTTATTGGAAGGTTTTGGCTGAGGTAATCTTGTAGCATATGCTTTAGCCGCTTGGCTCATTTGTGGAAAAATATTGATACCAGAAATCTTTTCAAGCTCAGCGATACTAATTACTTTATAGTCACGTCCTGGTACATTTTCTGTTATATATGCAGCTCCTTCACCGCTAGATGGTATATAGATAGCTTTAAATATATTTGTCGGTACAAGGACTCTGTTACCGATACGACGAGGATGCTTGCCAAGATAAAGAGGGCCAGTTACAACATAGATCTCACCCTTTTTTTTAGCGAGGTATCGGGTCGAACTCTCTATATCTGCCCAGATTCCACTATTGTTGTCATGGTCTTGTGGAACCATATTTGCCAAGGTAAAGCACTCTTCATTGTTTTGTCTTTCAATAAAATCTCCGCTAGGGCTCATATGACCTCTGTCATATCCAGAATGCGCATAATCTGAGAGTTCGGCTCTCTCATCAAGTCGAAGATGAGCATCTTCATGAAAATCCTCTCCACGTTTAGCTTTTTTTGTAAGCATATCTCTTGTAAGATGTTCCGCACTCCAAAGAGGAGTTTTTGTAAGACCTGAGTGCATAATTGCAAATTGTTCGTAACAAATTTCTGTTGTTTTTGGTAAAAGCTTACTGTTAATGATATCTGGAGCAGTATTGCCATAGTAGATACCACCACATGATGTTGGCGCTGCAGATAATGAGAGTGCAGTTAAAAATAAAAGAATTAAAAAAAGAAGCTTTTTCAAAAGTTTTCCTGAGCTGAAGTAATATTGCAATGATACATTATGCTTCTTAAAGTTGGAATATTTTGGTGACAACTGAGTGAATATGTATCTTCATAAAAGGGGTAGTTTTATGGATCAAAAAAAGTTCATAACAAACAAAAGATTTAACTTATGAAAAATAAAATATATAGTTTTAAGAAGAGATGTAAGTAAATATTTTGAAAGTCTTTGAAAGTGCCTAAAGTAGGCTTATGAGAGTGGTGCGGACAAGAGGACTTGAACCTCCACACCTTGCGGCACCAGATCCTAAGTCTGGCGTGTCTGCCAATTTCACCATGTCCGCATGGAATTTGGAATTTTATCCAAATTTTTCTTTTTTAATTCTTAAACTTCTAAAAAGAAGTAAAAGTTTTCAGTGGTGCGCCCTAGAGGATTCGAACCTCTGACCGATGCCTTAGAAGGGCATTGCTCTATCCGGCTGAGCTAAGGACGCATGCTATCGACGAATTTTGGTGCGCCCGATAGGATTCGAACCTATAACCGCCGGATTCGAAGTCCGATACTCTATCCAGTTGAGCCACGAGCGCGCACTGTAAAAATATCTGTTTGTTCTATAAATTTTTTATATCTAATGTTATGGGGTGGGATGCGGGGCTCGAACCCGTGACCCCCGGCACCACAAACCAGTGCTCTAACCAACTGAGCTAATCCCACCATAGTTGTAATAATAAATATAAAAAGTGGTCGGGGTGAAAGGACTCGAACCTTCGGCCCCTTGGTCCCAAACCAAGTACTCTAACCATACTGAGCTACACCCCGACCTGTTCAGCTAAACTCCGATTATTGGTCGTTGATTAGTGAGGCGAAATTATAGTTTATTTTATATCTTTTGTCAATACATTTTTGCATTTTTTTTCTAAAAGGGTATAATTTGGCAAAATGGGGAGGAAAATGGAATATGAAAGTAGCACGTTTTAGCCGTATTGGTTTTATTTTAGCAGCTTCTGGGAGCGCAATCGGACTTGGCAATATTTGGAAGTTTCCATATATAACAGGAAAATTTGGCGGTGGTGCTTTTGTTTTAATGTACCTTGTCACTGTTATACTCATCGGTCTTTCAATTATGATTGCAGAGATGCTCATCGGTTATCTTGGTCGTGCTGATACGGTCACTAGTTTTGAAAAACTAGCACCAACGCATAAGCAATTTTGGAAATATGGCGGTTTTCAAGCTCTTGCTGGGCTTTTGGTAATGATATATTATTCAGTTGTTATTGGCTGGATTTTCAACTATATTGTAACTTCCATTAGTGGGTTACCATCCTCAGTCGATGAAGCAAAAACTGTTTTTGGCACTATGCTCCACTCAGATTTTAAAACACAGCTTTTTTATCATACAGTTTCTTTTGCCCTTATCACTTTCGTTGTTGCGCGTGGGATAAAAGGTGGAATCGAAAAACTCAACTTAGTATTGATGCCGATGCTTTTTATCATTATTGGCGGGATGTTTTTATATGCTACCACTTTAGATAGTTTTCATCAAGCAGTCGAGTTTATGTTCAAGCCTGATTTTTCTAAGATAGATTCCACTGCTTTTGTCACAGCTGTCGGACATGCTTTTTTTACGCTTTCTCTTGGAATGGGTGCGATTATGACCTATTCAGCTTCACTTGAAAAAAATCAAAATCTTGTCACAAGTTCAATTATCGTAGTTATTGCCGATACGGCGATCGCACTTTTAGCGGGACTTATGCTTTTTACATTTTTGTATGAGTACGGCGGAGAACCTTCATCTGGTCCAGGACTTGTATTTATTTCTTTGCCTGCTGTTTTTTATCAAATGGGTGTTTTAGGCAACGTATTTGCTGTCATGTTCTTTATCTCTTTAGCGTTTGCGGGTCTTACTTCTGCTGTTTCTCTTGTCGAGCCGATGATACAATACTTTATAGATAGATTTTCATGGAGCAGGATTAAGTCTTCCGTTATGATGGGACTGTTCTTTTATCTTGTCGGTATTGTGGCTATTCTTTCTCAGATCGATGGCTTTTCATCTTATCTGACATGGGGAAGCAGAAACTTTTTTGACTGGGTTGATTTCTTTACTGCGGCCTTTATGTTGCCAGTTGGTGGACTCATCATGTCTATTTTTGTAGGATATATCATGCCAAAGTCGCAAGTCGAGAAGGTATTACGTCCTCAACTAGGGCGTACTTTTGATACATGGTATTTTAGTTTGAGATATATCGCGCCTGTATCTCTCGTGATCGTTATGCTTAATCTTGTGGGAGTTATCGGATGAATATTAAAGAAGAATGTTTAGAAATTTTAAAAGAGAAGGGAGTTAATCCTATCTCTACGATTGATTTCGATGTCAATGGTGAGCTTCATTCACTTTCTTTTGAATGGATTATAGATACTTATACGCAAGCTTCTCCAGAGTCAACGCTCGTATTTTTGAGCGCTTTAAAAAAGGCTGTTGCAGTTGATAATATGGGAATAGAAAAGTTTTTTGAGGGGATGGGCAAGTTACTACTTATGACCCATCTCTCAAAGAAGTTAGAAGTTTAGAACTGAATTAATCCGTCTATTGGCGAAGATGCTGTTGCATATGGACGTTTTGGGATTCTGCCTGCAAGGTAGCTCATACGTCCTGCGATAACTGCATGTTTCATGGCCTCTGCCATAATCATCGGGTCATTCGCCTGAGCTATGGCCGTATTTGTTAAAACTCCATCAGCTCCTAGCTCCATGGCATAAGCCGCGTCACTTGCACAACCAATCCCTGCATCTACAATCACAGGCACTTTGATTGCATCGCGGATAAACACGATGTTGTAAGGATTTTGAATTCCTAGCCCGCTTCCAATAGGCGCCGCCAAAGGCATCACAGCTGCTGCTCCTGCGTCTTCAAGACGTTTTGCCATGATTGGGTCATCTGACGTGTAAGCCATGATGGTGAAGCCCTCACGAGAGAGTATTTCACAAGCTTTGATAGTTTCTATCACATCAGGATAAAGTGTTTTTTGCGTATCACCGATCACTTCGAGTTTGATAAGGTCAATGCCTGTCGCTTCACGCATAAGGCGAAATGTTGTTATCGCTTCCTCAGCAGTTGTACATCCCGCAGAGTTTGGCAAAAACTTAACATTTGTACCTCTAAAAGTATCGCGAAGATTCTCTTTTGCTGGATCAGTGATGTTTAAACGACGTACCGCAACGGTGATGAGTTCACTTCCTGAAGCCAAAGTCGCTATTTTTGTTGTTTCAAAATCTACATATTTCCCACTTCCGACGATCAAGCGGCTATCTAATTCATATTTTCCGATTTTTAATTTATGCATAATTATTTATTCCTTCATTCATTTTGATATATCGTAGTTTATAACATAAGCTATCTTATAATTTATATAAAATTTTTGTAATAGTCTCTGGAAGCAGTTCGTATTCAAGCTCTTTGATCTTACATGTAAAGCTCTCTAATGTCTCATCTTCACTTTTTAGAAAACTTTTTTGGCTTATCACTTCGCCGCCATCGAGTTCTTCACTTACCCAGTGAACACTGATTCCACCCATATTATCGCTACTCTCATATGATTCTTCTATCGCGTTTGCGCCTTTATGTTTTGGTAAGAGTGCGGGATGAAGGTTGATAGCTTTGATATTTTGAGTAAAGATAGGCGTGAGTATTCTCATAAATCCAGCAAGCACGACGAGATCATGTTTATAGCTTTGTATGAGCTTGACGAGTTCTGTGTCATACGCTTCACGCGAGGAAAAGCTCGTATGTTCTAAAACTTCGCTCATTATGGCTTGTGGGCTTTTTACATCTAAGCCATTTAAGCCTTTTGCATCGGCTTTGTTTGTGATGGCACATACTACTTCACAAACAGTTCCATGAAGTTTTTCTATGATATTGTGGAGATTTTTACCTTCTCCGCTAAAAAGGATTACGATTTTTTTCAAAGATTTTTTATTCCATTTATTAAGTCATTTGGGACGAGTGAAAAGTTTGCGCCCTTAAATTCAAGAGCGAGTTTTGTATGGGCTAAAGAACCCGTGATAGCGGCGTCAAGTGGGGCATAACCTTGTGCTAAAAGCGAAGCAATAAGACCGCCAAGTACATCTCCGCTGCCACCTTTTGCAAGTACATTTGTTCCATGAGGATTGACAAAGAGTTCATCATTTTTTGCGATGAGAACGTTTGCACCTTTTAAGACTAAGACAATATTTTTGTATTTTTGTGCAAAAAGTTCTGCATACTTAAAGCGATTATTTTGAAGTTCATCGACAGAGATATCTGCAATGCCGCTTACATGTAAGAGTTGCACAAACTCTTTTGGATGCGGTGTGAGTACGATATTTTCACGTTTTAAAAGCTCTGTGATTAATGGATGATAGAAAATATCTGCATCAAGTAAAAGTGGCAAAGTGTTGTCTAAAAATAGATGCAGTTCATTTTGGCTAAATTCCACGCCAAGCCCCATTCCAAGAGCGATAGCAGTGGCGTTGTTTGGAAGCTGATGAGAGAGCATCAGTTCTGTTGGAATCATAGGATTTTCATTACTTAAAAGTGTGACTAAAGCTGTTCCAAAACGAAGCGCCGCTGAGGCACATAAAACGCTGGCACCAAGTTTTTCTCCGCTTACAATAGCCAAATGACCAAAACTGCCTTTATGAGAATTTTGAACTTTTCGAACAGGAAGTTGCATATCTTCAAGATCCAAAAGTTTTGTTTTTGAAAATGTTTCATAAACTTCGCGACTAACACCCAAATCTAAAATTTTAATAATTCCCACTTTGTCTTTAGCGCAGTCATTAAAAAGAGATCTTTTAAGTGCGCCCATCGTCAAGGTAAAATCAGCAACAAATGAATTTTCTTCACATTTTCCGCTTACATGTAAGCCTGTTGGAATATCACAAGCTATCTTTATTCCGCTAAGCTGATTTAAAAGGCTTACATGTAAGGCAGTTTCTGGCTCAAGTTCACGACTAAGTCCACTTCCAAAGAGAGCATCTATGATGATATCACACTCTATTATTTGGTCTGTTATAGGAAGATTTAAACGCTTGATTCGTTCATATTGGAGTTTTGCCATTGGGGAAATTGGAGTTTTAAAGAGATGTAGCTTCACATCAAAATCTTTGTGAAGCAAGCGTGCGAGTGCGATGCCATCAGCTCCATTGTTTCCACAGCCACAACTGATAAAAATAGTTTTCGATTGTGGAAAGTTTTGTTTGATAAAGTTAGCCATTCCATCGGCTGCATGTTCCATTAGAATATCTTCGCTAAGAAGCAGTTCATTATAGCAACGCTGGTCTAAACTAGCAACTTCCGTGAAAATATTTTGCATGACTATTCTTCTAAAAGATATTCGTCTATCGACACCATACTAGTTTTGATGTCATTGAAAAGAAGTGTTCTATTTGCAGTTCTCTGCTGAAAAAGGAAATGATTTTTTTGCAATGTTTTTAAAACAGCCGTATTATAATAATCAAGATTTGAACATTTTCCTACAAAAAGGAAAGTAAAAAGAAGTTTGAGTTGTGCATTTTCAAAAATTGTGTGAGGTTGTGTTAAAAATGTAATTCCATATTTTTTAAGATTGAAAAGGCTGAGCATATAAAGTAAAAAGTCTTCAAATCGTGTATAAAAACCGTTGAGATTAGCAATATCATGGAAAAAATAATAGTAGTTTTCAAGAAGTTCCGGCATCTGAAGTATTTGAGTCAGTTTACTTTTGATATCTTTTTTTGTAGCAAAAAAGTTTGGATTTACAGCCATATAAATATGTTTTTTTTGCGCTACGAGTAATTGAAGTTCGTGTATAAATACTTCTGTTTCATCATACTGAATATAGTGAAAATGCTCATCTTTATATCTGAGTTCAACTTCTTCTTGGTGCGAGTTTGAAAAGTCAAGATAGAGTGTCGGTACATCGTTATCTATGACAAAATTTCTAATTCTACAAGCCAAATTCGTTTTACCAGAGCCTTCTTCACCTAAGATAAGTGTATTGGTTGTGAGCACTCTGGGCTTTAATCTAAGTGAATCTATACTGTTTTCATATGTTCCTATTAAATCTCTCATTAAGGTTTCTCCACAAATTTTATTTATTGGTGCATTATACCAAATGCAGATAAAAAAGGTATAATCACATTATGAATTATAAAGAGATTGCACAACAAACGTTAGAGATAGAAGCTAAAACGCTTCTTGACGGAGCAAAGAATATAGACGGTGAGTTTGATAAAGCTGTTGAAACTATTCTTGCATGTAGAGGCAAACTTGTAGTCACTGGTGTCGGAAAGTCTGGGCTTATTGGCGCAAAAATGGCGGCTACTTTTGCTTCTACGGGAACACCGAGCTTCTTTTTACATCCTACTGAAGCACTGCATGGTGATCTTGGAATGATAGGCAAAGATGATGTCGTCATTGCCATCAGTTACAGTGGAGAGAGTGAAGAATTGGGTGCTATTTTACCGCATGTAAAACGCTTCAATGTGCCACTTATTGGTATGACAAAAAATGCTCTCTCAACGCTTGGCAGATATAGTGATCTTGTTATTCCTGTTATTGTTGAAAAAGAGGCGTGTCCTCTGGATATCGCGCCTACGAGTTCTACAACTTTGACTTTAGCTTTAGGTGATGCACTTGCTGTTTGCCTTATGAGGGCAAGAAATTTTAAAAAAAGTGATTTTGCTTCTTTTCATCCAGGTGGAGCACTGGGAAAAAAACTGTTTGTCAAAGTGGGGGATCTTATGCAAAAAGAGAATCTCCCTTTTGCAAGCATAGACACGCCGATCAAAGAGGCAATTGTAAAAATCAGCGAAGGACGTCTTGGAACGGTCTTGCTTGTGGATGATGCCCAAAAATTGATCGGTATTTTGAGTGATGGCGATGTTCGCCGTGCACTTATGAGAGATGATTTTTCTCTTGAAGCACCTGTTGGCAAATACGCTACGTTAAATCCTTTTGTGATTGATGACAAAGCGATATTGGCAAGTGATGCTTTAGCAATGATAGAAGAGAGAAAGATCCAGCTTGCGGTTGTCACAGACAAAGCGGCAAAAGTAGAGGGTGTATTGCATATACACACTCTCGTAGAAAAGGGTATATCTTGATGAGATTAAACAAATTTATAGCACATTATTCGAGCTATTCTAGACGTGAAGCCGATAAAGCGATAGAAGCTGGCTATGTAAAAGTTGATGGAGAAGTAGAAATTAATCCTGCAACTTCTGTGGATGAAAAATATTCAAAAGTAAGTATTAGCGGGAAAAAAGTGATGCCTACTGAGCAGTATACGGTTATCGCATACAACAAAGAAAAAGGCGAGCTCGTCACAAAAACCGATCCCAAGGGAAGAAAAACGATTTATGACACGCTTCCAAGCAAGTATAAGCATTATATTCCCATAGGCAGACTTGATTATGCAACTGAGGGTTTACTCTTGATGACAGATGCATCACGCGTTGCGACCGCACTTATGACATCAAGTATGGAGCGTGTTTATCGTGTAAAAGTTAAAGGCGAGATCAGTGAAGCGATCGAGACAGCTATGAAAAATGGCCTTGAGCTTGAAGATGCATCACTTGGCGCACACGAGCTTAGCGATATAGGTTCTATGAATTTCGCACCATTTTATGCATATAAAATCATTAAAAACTCACCGATGTACTCGATACTTAAAATCGCAATCGGCGAGGGACAAAACCGTGAAGTAAGACGCTTTTTCGGTCATTTTGAACGAGAAGTTGTGGATCTTAAACGTTTAAGTTTTGGCGGGATTGAGCTCAATAATCTTCCAAATGGAAAAGTAAGATTTTTAACGAGAGCTGAGTATGGACATCTTTATGAATTTATGAAAAATCATGAGAGAGAAGAAAAAGAGAGAGCACCAAAGACTGGGAGTAAACCACCAAAGTTTGATAAAAAAGATAAAAAAACTGACGAGAGAGAACCAAAAGCTTACGCAAAAACCTCTAAAACTGCGGGCAAAGAACATAAAAGTTATATTAAAGAGTTAAAAAATAAAGACTCAAAAAGCAAAGAAACAAATAAAAAAGATAAATACGGTAAAAAAGAGCTAAAAAATCCGAAAAAAGGACCTAGAAAATGATTAAAATGAAGTTTCCTACAAGTCATAAAACACAACTTATGGATATAAGTAAAGAAGTAAATGAGGAAGTTATCAAATCAGGAGTCAAAGACGGCATCTGTGTTGTCTTTACTCCACATACGACTTCAAGTGTTTTTATGTTTGAAAATCAGGATCCAGCTCTTCGTCGCGATCTTTTAAATGGACTTAGCCGTGTTGCTCCGAGTGATGTGCAATACCAACATACGGGAAAAAATGCCGCAGCGCATCTCAAAAGCTCACGTATGGGGAACTCTGTGACCATTCCTGTTGTAAATGCAAAACTCACACTTGGAAAATGGCAAGGTGTGTTTTTTGGAGAGTTTGACGGCCCGCGTCAAGAGCGCGAAGTTTACATCAAGATCATTGCAGGATAATGGATTTTACTCAACATTTTCGACCAAAGAGTTTTGATGAGGTAGTCGGACAGTCTCATCTTGTTTCAAAAGATGCTCCACTTCGCCGTTTGTGCGAAAATGGTGCTTTGGGACACAGCTTCTTTTACGGACCTCCTGGAACTGGAAAAACTTCTCTCGCTCGTGTCATTGCAACTGTGATGCAACTCCCTTTTTATGAATTTAACGCTACCTCTTTGAAAGTCGAAAGCTTGAGAAAAATATTTGATCAGTATGAAAATGCACTCCAACGCCCCCTTATCTTTATAGATGAGGTGCATCGTCTAGCTAAAAATCAGCAAGAAGTTCTTTTGCCTGTGATGGAAAAAAACTCTATTTTACTTATCGGTGCTTCTACTGAAAATCCCTTCTTTTCACTTACTTCGGCGATGCGTTCACGCTCTATGCTTTTTGAACTAAAGAGAATTTCTAAAGATGAGATGAATACTCTTTTAGACAAAGCGCTTACATGTAAAAGCTCTACATGTAAGCAAAATCTTGAGTGTCAAGATGATGCAAGAGAGTATTTGGTTGTGAGTTCTAATGGCGATGCAAGAGCGATGCTCAAACTTTTAGAGTTTGCTTCAGCTCTTCATAGCGAGATAACACTAGAACTTTTAAAATCGCTCCGTCCAACCGCTCAAAATGATGGAAGTAGTGATGCGACTGTGCATTATGATCTTATAAGTGCACTTATCAAATCGATTCGAGGGAGTGACGCTGATGCAGCCATCTACTATTTGGCTCGTCTTATCAAGGCTGGAGAGTCGGCTGATTTTATAGCACGCCGTTTGGTGATTTTAGCGAGTGAAGATGTTGGCAATGCAAATCCTCAAGCGCTTACTCTTACTACTTCGGCGATGAGTTCAGTCTCAAAGATTGGTTATCCTGAATCACGTATCATCCTTGCTCAAGCAGTTATATATCTTTGCGCTTCTCCAAAATCAAATAGTGCATATCTTGCGATAAATAGTGCTCTGCAGGCAGTAGAAGATGGTGTACTTTTAGAAATCCCTAAAAATATACAGCAGAACAATAAAGGGTATTTGTATCCGCACGATTTTGACGGTTATGTGAAACAAAAGTATTTAAGTAAAGAGCTAAAGTTTGTAGAGTTAAAAGATATCGGTTATGAGAAGAAGATGAAAGAGTGGATGGCGGTCATAAAAAGTTAAAAAAGTAGAAAAATCTAAAACTCTCAAAAAATAAAGTTTTTTGTAGCTTCAGGGGTGGTAGGGACTAAAGTCCCTGCCATCTAAATGGGCTTTTACCTATTTAGATGATTGAAATTATAGTGCTGCTTTAGCAGAAGTTACAACTGCGCTAAACGCTGCTGCATCATTCATAGCCATATCAGCAAGAATTTTACGGTCAAGTTCGATACCAGATTTGTGTAAACCATTGATGAAAGATGAGTAGTTAATACCATTTAAACGACATGCTGCATTAATACGAACGATCCATAAACGACGGAACTCACGTTTGTTTTGTTTACGGTCACGGAATGCATAATACATTGAACGTTCTACTTGCTCTTTTGCTTTACGGTAGTGTTTACGACGACCACTGTAGAAACCTTTTGCAAGTTTTAATATTTTTTTGTGACGTGCTCTACGAACAGTACCAGTTTTTACTCTTGGCATATTATTTTCCTTTTCTTTACCCGATCAACATTTCGCGATGGGTGCCACTCTATTGTTGGTGGACTTGCCCACTTTTTAAGTGGAGATTATGAGTTTGCTTAAAGATTAAGCGAACATTGCCTTAATATTTTTTTCATCAACTTTAGCTACAACTTTAGGCGCATTTTGTTTACGACGAGTTGCTGCGTCTTGTTTCGTTAAGATATGACTTCTAAACGCTGTTCCACGTTTAACAGTTCCATTTTTCTTAATTTTAAAACGCTTAACAGCGCCTTTTACCGATTTCATCTTTGGCATCTGGCTCTCCTTTTGTAAAATTCTAAAGGCTATCATGCAAGACAGACTTTAAGGGCGAAAGTATATCCAAAAAAAGTAAAAAAAGGAACTGTTTTATAATGTTTTTATGAACATTGAAGTAAAATAAAAAAACGATTACAATTGGGGTGCAATATGAAAATTCAAAATATTATGAATGCCGCTACAAAGAACGTACTAACAATTTTCGAAGATGAATTGGTTTCTACTGCCATTGATAAGATGTATGAGCACAATCACAGAGATATAGTCATCCTTTCAAAAAAACATAAAAAATTTGGAATGCTCAGTACCGTCGATCTTATAAAAATGAAAAAAGAGGGTGTTGATTTTAATTGTACAATATCTTCCATCACATTTCATAAAACTGAGACTATCGGTAAAAATGCCAATGTTTTGGATGCTTTGAGTATGATAAAAAGTCTCAATTGCCCTATTTGTGTAGTAGATGAAAAAAATGAATTATGTGGATTTATCTCTTATCATGATATTGTCTCATCTATTGATCCAAGTGTGATGCTAGAGAGTAGAGTGGTTGGCGAATTTTTAATAGGCACAGAACCTAAAAAGGCTTCACAAGAGAGCTCATTGTGTGATGTTATAGGAATGTTGGATGAACGTATGTACGATTGCGTCATTTTGACGGATCATAAACAAAATTCTGTTGGCATTATCACTACAAAAGATGTTGTAAAGTTTTTTCAAAACAATGTGAATTTCAAACAAAAAGCTAGTAATTTTATGATCTCTCCGCTTTTAACAATAAATTATAATACATCAATACAAGAAGCTCTGAGTTTTATAACAAATAAGCATTTTAAGAGACTTATTATCGCAGATAATGATGGAAATACGATAGGGCAAATAACGCAAGAAGATTTACTGGCAAAAGTATACTCACGCTGGGCAAATATTATGAAAAGTAGCCAAAGTGAACTTCAAGAAGTCAATAGAATCCTAAATGCAAAAGCTTCAGAGTATGAGCTTATGTCTGTAACAGATCCGCTGACAACCATTTATAATAGAGGAAAGTTTGAAATCGAACTTAACAAAGAGATCAATAGAGTAATGCGTTACAATACAGAGTCATTCTCTCTTATATTTTTTGATATTGATAATTTTAAGAAGATAAATGATACTTATGGGCACTTAAGAGGGGATTATGTTCTAAAAACCATTGCAACACTCTTTAAAGAATCTCTTAGGATAACAGATGTATTTGCTCGCTGGGGTGGCGAAGAATTTGTGATTATTATGTCACATACAGCTCTGCAAGAGGCCGCTTATGTTGCTGAAAAATTACGTCAAAAAATAGAAGCACAAGATCTTGAAGATATTGGGAATGTTACATGTAGCTTTGGGGTAAGTGAATTTGTAAAAGGTGACACAGTTCAAACTCTGATATTAAGAGTAGATAATCTCATGTATGAAGCTAAGAAGCATGGGAAAAATAGAGTAGTTACATCACTTTGATATGTATGAACCAAAGTTAGTCAAAATAGTAAATATTAATATAGATTTAACTATCATTAAAAGAAAAAAAGATGAGGAATGATTATGGATTTAAAAATTACAGATGGTGAATTTGGTGTACGTTTGCCAGTGACAAAACCACATCCAGGATTTTTTGCAGAAGTCGGTGAAGAAAGATTTAGAAAACTTGTGGATGATCATTATGAGCTTATTAGAAACAGTGATATTGCTTTTTTGTTTCCTGTGTTTGATGAAGAAGAATTTTCTTTGGCTAAAAAGCATGCTGCGGATTTTTTCATTCAGATTTGTGGTGGACATGCATATTTTGCTGAATCTCGCGGCGAGCCTAGAATGGTTGGCCGTCACGCACCATTTCGTATCGATGAAAAAGCAAGAAGAAGATGGTTGGAACTTTATGCACAGCTTCTTCCAGAACTTGAAAGTGAGGGTGTGAGTCCTGAGTATATCAAATCTTTTTGGGAGTATATTGATATCTTTTCTACATGGATGATCAATACAAAATAGTTTTAAAATCGCTTGCATGTAAGTATATAAGCTTACATGTAAGTGCTCTTTAGGGGTAAGTCTTTAAAAGTCTATACAACGTCTCTTTCTCTTGTGAAATACTGCACATTTTGTGTAGCCGATTTCCCGTGCGAGATCTACAACTCTTGTGTCATATAGTCCTACTTGTTCAGGTTTATGGGCATCTGAACCGAAAGTGATAGGAATGTCCAAAGAAAAAGCCAGTTCAAGTAACTCTTTTGATGGATAAGTTTCTTCGATAGGTTTTCGCAGACCTGACATATTGATCTCTAAAACAATATCCGCATTTTTGATCGCTTGTAGGGCATTTTGTGCGATGAGTTTGATATCTTTTTTAGGAAGAAATTTAAAAACTTTTATCAGATCAAGATGTCCTGCGATGTCAAATTTTTTGGAGTTTGCCATTGCTTCGATCGCATCAAAATATTTTTGCCAGATCTCGTCAATATCTTCATGCTCATACCTTCCGATAAACTCAGGATTATCAAAGCCCCACTCATCGATAAAGTGCACAGAGCCTATGAGATAATCCACATCCGCATTTAAAACTCTCTCATCCATATGATTTTTAAGATAATCGACTTCGTATCCAAGCAAAACTTCTATTTGGTCTTGATATTTTATTTTCGCATTCTTGACCATTATTTCATACTTTTTCATCTCTTCAAAACTCATACGGTACTTCGTATCAAAATTCATAGGCGCATGATCAGAAAATCCAAAGTACTTGATTCCTTTTTTTATTGCTGCTTCTACGTATTCATCGACTGTGCCCTCTGCATGATTACAAAGTGGTGTATGATTGTGCAAATCTACTAACATTTTTTAAATTCTCTTTTTTTTTAAAGTTTATCTTGCTATTATAGTACAAATAAGTTTTGGAGCAGTTGTATGACGCAAGAAGAGCTAGATGCTTTAATGAGTGGAGATTTTGACGCTGTTGAAGATGAAGTTGCAGAGTTTGACAATCTTGAAGAAGAACCAACACCAGAAGTTGTAAAAGAGATCAATGGACAAGCAGCTGAGTCTACATACAGAGCAAGTAGTTCTGGAAGTTGGCCTCCACCTCCGCCGGATGATGATCATAAAGTGGTGCATCAGCTTGATGATGTGACAAAAGAGAGTGAAGAAAAAGCATCTGAAATCTTTGATATTATCGATAAAATCGGTAATGAGCTGATGGAAAAAGAGGAAGCTGTAAACTTTTGCATGCAAACGTTTGAAAATAATGTAAAACTTTTTACAAACTTGAATGAGAAATTTCCTCATATTCAGAGCTTTAAGACTGCAAAAGAACAAAATGAAGAGGCGCAAGAAAAGATTCAAGAAGTCTTGGAAGTGCTGCAAAATAGTGGCAATGATTTGATGAGTGTTATGGAAATTATGCAGTATCAAGATATTCACCGCCAAAAAATTGAGCGTGTTATCAATGTCATGCGCGCGCTTTCAAACTATATGAATGAGCTTTTTGCAGGCAAAATAGATGATGCAAAACGTGTGGGTTCAGCTGTACATATACATGGTGATCAAGCGACAGAAGATCTTGTAAGTGTTGATGATATCGAAGCACTTCTTGCACAATTTGGCACAAACGGATAGAATTCGAAAAAAATTCAATGCTTACATGTAAGTGTTACAAAATAGAGAAGATATGCAAAAAAAAGTAGAATTACTCTCTCCAGCAGGGAACTTAGAAAAACTCCGTATAGCCATCGATTTTGGTGCTGATGCCGTGTATGGCGGTGTGAGTCACTTTTCACTTCGTATTCGTTCAGGCAAAGAGTTTACATTTGAAGATTTTAAAGAGGGCATAGACTACGCCCATTCCAAAGGTAAAAAAGTTTATGCAACCATCAACGGGTTTCCTTTTAACTCTCAGCTTTCATTACTAAAAAAGCATATCTTAAATATGGCAGCACTTGGACCTGATGCCATCATCGTCGCAACCCCAGGAGTTTTAAAACTTTGTAATGAACTCGCGCCTCAAATTCCTCTACATCTTTCAACTCAGGCAAATGTACTCAATGTACTTGATGCAAAAGTTTACTACGATATGGGTGCACGCCGTATTATTGCGGCTCGCGAGATATCTTTAAAAGATCTTTGTGAGATAAAAAAAGAGCTTCCTGATTTGGAAGTTGAAGTTTTTGTGCATGGTTCTATGTGTTTTGCCTACAGTGGCAGGTGTCTTATCTCTACACTTCAAAGCGGGCGTGTTCCAAATCGTGGAAGCTGTGCGAATGATTGTCGTTTTCCTTATGAACTTTACGCCGCAAATCCTGAAACGGGAACACTCTTTAGACTTGAAGAAGATCCAGGGATCGGGACTTATATCATGAACTCAAAAGATTTGAAT